>JAUWZF010000045.1 GCA_030615475.1 Dehalococcoidales bacterium
ATCGGCTTGCCGCATTTTCCGCAACGGAGGCCTGTCTCTACGTCCGGGTGCGTGGCGCATCTCATTGTTTCCGACTCGGTCATTCCGGTTTTTCCTTTTTAACAACGCGTTTTCGGTGAACCCAGGCCTTCCTGTCGCCGATATCACGGTCGAAAAGCAGTCGATTTAAAAGCAGTCGGCCCATCCCGATACTCCTGGCCTCGGGCGCCGGCTGCGCGGTGAGCCGCTTGATAATTATTATCAACGTCATGGCCAGATATCCCATGGTTACCGAAAGGGGTTCCCGGAAAATCGCGCTGGCTATGGGCAGTATTACCATCCCCACGAATATCGGCACCGGCGTCCGGCGTGTGATGGCGGCGACGGCAGCGCCGATAGCAAAGAAGGCCACAGTTGTCCACGGCGTTATATTATTATTTATTAAAGGCAGTATGATGATTATACCCAGGCTTGTCGCAACCCCCCGGCCCCCGTGGAAGCGGAGAAAGACCGACCAGTTGTGCCCGGCGACGGCGGCCAGGCCGACCGCCAGCTGCTGTCCGGCATCCAGTCCCAGCCGCAAGGCTATCAACATCATCAGCATACCCTTGAAAAAATCGAAAATGCCCACTATCAGGCCGAGCTTCCGGGAGGTCGTCCGCCACAGGTTGCCGCCCCCCACCTGCTGGGTGCCCTGTTTCCTGAGGTCTATCCCGCGTGCCCTGGCTACCAGGTATGAGGATGGCACCGAACCGAGGAGATAAGAACATATAATCAATACAATCCAGGTAGTCATGAAGCTCCTTCAAAGGGCGTTATAATATATTTCCAGTTCGCTCATTTCAAGGCTTGTTCACCGGCGGCGATGAGCCGTTCCGCCGCTTCCAGGGGCACCTCCACGCCGCCGAGCATGACCTCACTGCTGTCACTGATGCCGTGATAGTCGGTGCCGCCGGTGGCGATAAGTCCGTATTTTTCCGCCAGACCGAGCGTAGCCTCGGTTTCTTCGGCGGTATTGTCCTTGTAATAGGCCTCGATGCCGACCAGCCCGGCTGCTTTCAGCTTTTTTACCATCGCCTCCGGCTCTTTAACGGTGAACGGGTGCGCCAGCACGGGCAGCCCCCGGGAACGTAATATCAGTTCTACCGCTTCTTCTGGCGTCATCTTCTCGCGCTCGACGTAGGCCGGGCCGCCGTGGCCGATATACTTATCAAAAGCCTCTGTGAACGTGGCGATATAGCCCTTTTCCAGCATCGCCCGGGCGATATGCGGTCGCCCGATGGAGCCGTCGCCGGCTATTTCCTGAACGCGCTGCCAGTCGATATCGATTCCCAGAGCGCCCAGCTTGGTGACCATCCCCCGCGCCCTTCCCTGCCGGGAATTGCGGAACCTCTCCAGGGCTGACCCCAGTTCCCGGCTGGTATAGTCGATGAAGTAACCCAGGACATGGGCTTCACCATCGGCTAAATCGGTGCTGATTTCGACACCGGGGATACACCTGAGTTCGGGGAAGGCTCTGGCGGCCTCCAGTGCCGGTGCGATTCCGCTCACGGAGTCGTGGTCGGTCAGGGCGATGACCTTCAATCCGAGCTCCGCTGCCTTGCCGACGATGGTTTCGGGACTGAACTTACCGTCGGAGGCGGTCGAGTGAATGTGCAGGTCAACCAGACTCACGGCGCTGCCATCTCCCGGTGAATGCGCTCGATGCTGGTAGCCTTGCCGCTGGTTTCATCCACCTCGACCATGATGGCATTGAGTACCGGCTTCCCCTTGCCTACTGAAAGGTGATGGGGCATCATCGTCAGGAAACGCTGGATAACGGCCTCGGCATCGTCGCCGATAATCGAATCCTCCGGCCCGGTCATACCGATATCGGTGACGTAAGCGGTACCCCCCGGCAGTATCTTCGTATCGATGGTGCCGACATGGGTATGGGTGCCGAGCACGGCGCTGACCCGCCCGTCCAGGTAGCGCCCCATGGCTACCTTCTCCGAGGTCGCCTCGGCATGGAAGTCCACGATGATAACCTTCGGTTTAGGGTCGAGTTCTTCCAGCAGCCTGTCCATAGCCCGGAAGGGGCAGTCGTAACTGTTCATGAAGGTCCGGCCAATCAGATTTACCACCAGGGCCTTGCCGGTGCGCAGGTAGCCCCGCCCCGGCACACCGGAGGGATAGTTCAACGGACGCAGGATGGGCAGATTGGCATCGAGGTAGGGAATAATCTCTTTCTGTGCCCATATGTGATTGCCGGAGGTGAGCACATCTATGCCGTCACCCAGTAATTCCTGCGAGGTGTTTACGGTCAGACCGAAACCGCCGGCGGCATTCTCGCCGTTGGCAATTACCAGGTTGATACTGTGTTGCTTGCGCAGGCCGCGCACGAACTTGTGTACGGCCTGCCGTCCCGGCCGGCCAACGATGTCGCCTATGGTTAATATTTTCATCTTATTTTGCGTAGTCGACGGCGCGTGTCTCCCTGATAACGGTTACCTTTATCTGCCCCGGGTAGCTGAGGGTCTCTTCCACCTTCTTGACGATGTCCCGTGCCAGTCTCATGGCTCCCAGGTCATCGATGGTTTCCGGCTTGACCAGGATGCGTACTTCACGGCCAGCCTGGATGGCGAAGGACTTCTCGACTCCTTTGAAGCTATCGGCAATATCCTCCAGCGCCTTGAGTCGTTTCAGGTAGCTGTCCAGCGACTCCCGCCGTGCGCCGGGTCGGGCGCTGCTGATGGCATCAGCCGCTGAGGTGATGTAACCCCAGATGCTGGTATCGCTGGTCTCGAGGTGGTGTTCGGCGACGCCCTGCAGCACCTCGGGTGATTTTTCCCACTGCTTGACGAGGTCGGCGCCGATGGCGGCATGGGTCCCTTCCACCTCGCGGTCCACGGACTTGCCGATATCGTGCAGCAGTCCGGCCTTCTTGGCGGTGGTGACATTGGCTCCCAGTTCCGCGGCAATCATACCGGACAGGTAAGCAACCTCGCGGCTGTGTTCCAGAGCGTTCTGTCCGTAGCTGGTGCGGAATTTGAGTCGGCCCAGCAGCTTTATCAGCTCGGGGTGCAGCTGGACTCCCAGCTGGAGGGCCGCCTGCTCGCCGGCATTCTGGATATCGGCATCCACTTCCTCTTTGGCCTTGACGGCCATCTCTTCGATGCGTGCCGGGTGGATGCGGCCGTCAAGGATAAGCCGGTTCAGGGCGACGCGGGCAATCTCCCGGCGGACGGGGTCGAAGCTGGATATCGTTACCGCCTCCGGGGTATCGTCGATAATAAGGTCGACGCCGGTGGCCTGCTCCAGCGCCCGGATATTGCGGCCCTCCCTGCCGATGAGCCTGCCTTTCATCTCATCGTTGGGAAGGGGGACTACCGAGACCGTAGTCTCGGCAACGATTTCCGAGGCGCTGCGCTGTATGGCCGATGCCAGTATCTCCTGGGATTTCTCGTCGGCCTCCTCTTTCAGCTTGGTTTCCCACTGGTGGAGGCGTCTGGAGGCTTCCTGCTGCATCTCGACCTCCATGGCGTCGAGCAACGTCTGTCTTGCCTCCGTGCTGGACATTCCGGAAATCAGTTCCAGCTCCTTCAAATGCTTGTCCTTGATCTCTCCGAGCTGGTTACGGGTCGTTTCTATTTCCTTTTCTTTGCCGGTCAGATTGCGGTCGCGCTGCTCTACGCCTTCCAGCTTGCGGTCCAGGGTCTCCTGTTTTTGATTAAGCCTGTTTTCCTGCCGTTGCAGCTCGGCGCGTCGCTCGCGGTAGTCACTGTCCGCCGAGCCCTTGAGGCGCTTGGTTTCTTCCTGGGCTTCCTGCAGCATATCTTTGGATTCGTTCCTGGCCTCAGCCACCATTCTGGCAGCTTTCCTCTCGGCGATACGCAGTTGTCGGTTGAATACTAATCGGCGAGATAAGAATAAGGCCAGGCCACCAAATACTAAGCCTATGATAAAGCTAAAGAATATTGCTATATATACTATTCCTTCTGTCATTTTGACCCCCTTTCACTAACGCTAGTCTTTATGATAATATATTCAGGTAATGTAACCCTATTCGGAACCAGTTCCCGGCTCTTTCCATACCCTTTCGACTGTTTTCTTGATTACATCGTAGCCGAAGCCTCTCCGGCCGAGGTGTTCGCCTAACCGGCGTCGAAATACCTGGTAGTCGGACGGGGACAGGCGGCGGGCTTTGCTGAGGGCCGCCCGGTAAGCGCTGTCGCTATCATCCACATCGCTGATTACCTGCTCTATAATATCGTTGTCCAGTCCCTTTCGCTGCAGTTCCAGCTTCGTCAGTCGCCGACTGCGCGGACTGAATGACTCCCGGTTATCTTTCCAGAACTGGGCAAAGGCGGTATCATCCACCAACCCCTGCTCCTTCAGTCTGGCGAGAGCCTTCTCGGTACAGTCACTGTCGAATCCGCGCTTCTGGAGCCTCTGTCTGATTTCGGCTTCGCTGCGCGGTCGGTAGCCGAGGTAGCGGATGGCCGCGTTCAGGCAGCGCTGGTAGCGGTCGACCCCGGTCAGTGCCTCCAGTCGGGCTTCGGATAGTTCCTCTCCGACTTTCAGGCCCTCTTTCAGGACTACTTCCGCCAGCAGGTTGAAGGCGTACTTACCGTCCAGGTAAACGTTTACCCGCTTTTCCCGTCTCTTTCCTGCCGTCAGTCTGGTTATTTTACTCATTACCTGACAACCCCGTTTAAAAACACAAAAGGCTGAAGCCTGTGCCTCAGCCTTATTTCTTCCCCTCTGCCTGTAAGGTCAGCTTATCCTGGTAAATGCACCTTATTCTTCATCAGGCGGTGTTTCGTGGGTAGTGCCGGCTGAGGCCCTGATCCGTTCTTCAATTTCCTGGGCAAGCTCAGGATTTTGCGCGAGGTGTTGTTTGGCGCTTTCCCGGCCCTGCCCGAGGCGGATGTCACCGTAGGAGAAAAAGGCGCCGGCTTTACTTAACAGCCCCAGCTCTAAACCAATATCAATGAGGTTGCCCTCTTTGCTTATGCCGTGGTCGAACATGATGTCGAACTCGGCGGTGCGGAACGGGGGGGCAACCTTATTCTTAACTACCTTAGCTCTAATACGACTGCCTATAGCGTCGTTTCCCTGCTTGATGATCTCCGCGCGCCTCAGGTCAATCCTTGTCGAGCTATAGAACTTCAGCGCTCTGCCCCCGGTAGTCACCTCCGGATTACCGAAGACGATGCCAACCTTCTCTCTCAGCTGGTTGATGAATATCACCGCTGTCCCGGACCGTCCGATGGCAGCGGCGAGTTTCCTCAGGGCTTGTGACATAAGGCGGGCCTGCAGACCCATCTGCGGGTCTCCCATATCCCCCTCGATTTCAGCCCGGGGAACCAGAGCGGCGACACTATCAATAACTATCGCGTCAACAGCGCTGCTCCTTACCAGCGCCTCGGTAATCTCCAGTGCCTGTTCGCCGGTATCCGGTTGTGAGATGAGCAGTTCGTCAATATTAACGCCGCAATTGGCAGCGTAAGAGGGGTCTAGGGCATGCTCTGCATCAATATAGGCAACCGTACCTCCTCTTTTTTGTGCTTCGGCGATGATATGCTGGGCTAAGGTAGTTTTTCCGGATGACTCGGGTCCGAATATTTCTGTGATACGCCCTCGGGGTATCCCTCCGATACCCAGGGCTAGGTCTAAAGCCAGGGAGCCGGTAGGAATGGCTTCTATTGGCAGCAGTACGGCTGATCCCCCCATCTTCATGATGGAGCCCTTGCCGAACCGCTTTTCTATCTGGCCAATTGCCAATTCCAGTGCTTTTTCTCTCTCCGTGGTCATCTCTCGCCTCACCCAGATAATAGCACAACAGTTTCACCAAAACAAGTAGTAAAGTAAAGATTATTATTAGCCTAATTTTATTAACCTTACCCCTTGGGGGTGGGGGGGGAACAAACGAGATAAGCCGAGAATGATACGGGGCGGCCTGGGTGGGACTGGATCTCGAGAGGGGGGCGGGGATAGACTCACATTAAAAGTGGTATAATTCTGTCAAAGTGAAGCAAGAAGGCAGGATGACATAATGTATGCACTTTTAATTATACCGGCGCTGGTCATAGTCTATTTCGGGCTACTATTTTTGTTTACGGACCGCCAGGTCAACCTGCGCCTGGATTTTAACAAGCTCAAAAAAGACCCGTGGCGATTTGGTAAAGATTTTCTCTGGGGTAGTGCTACCTCTGCTCATCAGGTAGAGGGCAACTGCACGAACAATAACTGGTTTCAATTCGAGTCCGCCGTGGATGAAGACGGACAGCCACGAATCTCGAACGGACAGAAAGCCGGGGTCTGCTGTGACCAGTGGAACCGGTATAAAGAGGATATTCGGCTTATGAAAGAGCTATCGTTGAATGCGTACCGCTTCTCGGTTGAATGGAGCAAGATTGAACCGAAACAGGGCGAGTTCGACGAATCGGCGCTGGACCACTACGAGCAGGTCGTGGACGAATTGCTGGCGAATGGCATCGAGCCGATGGTTACCCTGCACCACTTTACCAATCCCATATGGTTCGAGGAAAAAGGGGCCTTTCTTCAGGAAGATTCCCCGGATATCTTCGCCAGGTTTGTGGAACGTGTTGTCCGGCGTCTCGGTTCTAAAGTAAAGCTGTGGTGCACCATCAACGAGCCGTCCGTATATGCCTTCAACGGGTTCTTCATCGGGGGATTTCCTCCGGCCGAAAAAAATCTTCCAAAAGCCGCCGTAGTCTTTAAGAACCTGCTGCGGGCCCATACGGCCGCCTATACCTGCATCAAGGAAATTGAGCCGCAGGCTCAGGTGGGACTCGTCGTTGTCATGTTAATCTACGAGCCTCCCAGCCGGTGGAATCTGCTGGACGTCGTGTTCAACCGCTTGCTCAGGAAGAATATGAGTGATTCGCATTTTGTCTACCTCACGGAAGGTCGTTTTAAATTCTCCATACCCGGAATGGCCAGCGAATCATATAACAGCGGTATCCGGGATGCCTTTGATTTTATCGGCGTGAACTATTACATGCGCTTCCTGTGGAAGTTCAGTCCCTTCGGCAAGAAGAAGCTGGATATAATAAAAAACGCGCCTCCTGAGAAGCTGACGGACATGGGGTGGGAGATTTACCCGGAGGGGCTGTACCGTGTCCTCAAGCTGGTATCCAGCTTCACCTCCAAGCCCATCTATATCACGGAGAACGGCATCGCCGACGACAGCGATACGAAGAGGGCGAAGTTCATCGAAGACCATCTACTCGTCCTGAACAAAGCGGTTGACGACGGCATGAATATCAAAGGCTATTTTTACTGGTCGTTAATCGATAACTTTGAATGGGCACACGGTTTTGAGAAGCGATTCGGACTCTATCACGTTGATTACGCCACGCTGAAGCGGACACTCCGCGAGGGGAGCCGCAAGTACCCGGAGATAATACGGAAGAGCCGGGGTTAAAATTCGGCAATCGGCGGCATGGCGCACTTGTGGGCTGAGGCGGCTTTCATGGCCTCGATTTTACGTTTCAGTTCCTCCGGGGCGTCGCCTGTCAGGATATAGCGGTCGAGGGCTTCGTAGCTGAAGCCCATCTCGGCCTCGTCG
>JAUWZF010000219.1 GCA_030615475.1 Dehalococcoidales bacterium
CTCGGCTTGATAAGTCGCCCTTCTGATCAGTATCTGGCTCAACGCAAAGGTTGCCGCTGTCAGTATGGCAAAAACAGGACCCGGTTGTAGTTCCATAATATTATGTCAAATATACTGCACTATCCCCGGTCAGATTTTTACTAACCAGTTCCAGAAGCCCGGTTAAACCCCACCCCTTAACCGCCGAAATATGTACCGTGTTCTCGTCCGCAGACACTCCCTGGGCGGAGAAATAGTCCAGGGCCGATTTTTCATCCCGGACCTGGCCGCCGGACAGCAGCATATCTATTTTATTCAGCACCGTGATACGCGGCCTGTCGGCCAGCCCCAGTTCCCCGAGGATATCCTCAACCGCCTGGCACTGCTCCGCGGCATCCGGAGAAGACAGGTCGACCAAATGCAGCAGCAGGCTGGCCTCGGAAAGCTCTTCCAGGGTCGCCCTGAAGGCGCTGATGATGGTCGGCGGCAGCTTCCGTATAAAGCCGACGGTATCGGTAAAGAGCACCACGTTTTTTCCAGGCAGGGCCAGGCGGCGGGTGGTGGGGTCGAGGGTGGCAAAGAGCCGGTCGTCCGTATAAACATCGGCCTGGCAGAGGGCATTCAGCAACGTGCTTTTACCGGCGTTAGTGTAGCCGACCAGCGCCACGACCGGTATGCCGCTTTTCTGTCGTCTCTGCCGGTATAAAGCGCGGTGTTTCCTGATATCTTCGGTCTGCTTTTTGAGATGCTGTATCTTGCGGCGTATCAGGCGCCGGTCCGTCTCCAGCTGCGATTCGCCCGGGCCCCTCGTGCCGATACCGCCGCCGAGTCTCTCCAGGTGCCGCCACTGCCCGGCAAGTCGAGGCAGAAGATACTGGTGCTGGGCGAGTTCTACCTGAAGACGCCCCTCGTGGGTGCGGGCGCGCTTTGCGAAGATATCCAGAATAAGCGCGGCGCGGTCGATTACCTTGACCTTGAGGGCTTCTTCCAGGTTACGCTGCTGACCGGGCGTAAGCTCGTCATCGAGAATGAGAACGCTGAAATCACTGTCATCTTTTAGAGCCAGAAGCTCCTCAAGCTTGCCTTTGCCTACGTAGAAATCATGCGACGGCACCGGCAGCTGCTGGACAACCCTCCCGACGACATCGGCCCCGGCGGCGCCAGCCAGCTGCGCCAGTTCTTCGATGGAGTTCTCGGCTGATTGCTTCCCCCTGCTTCCCTTGTGGGCCACCGCCAATAGAATAGCCCGTTCCGGCGCGGCCCTGGTGACAATCGTGTTCCTAGTGATACCATTCTCCTCAGAAACAGGTTTATATCAGGTTATTTCTTGGGTGTCAGTCGCCGCGTATTGCGCCATCCCGAAAGCCGCGACAACCCTTTTACTAAAGCCGCATCCGGGATAGTCAGCGACAACCGCACGTAACCCTCACCGCTCTGGCCATACCCTACTCCGGGGGTAACAGCCACGCCCACCTGGTCCAGCAAGTCAGCCGTAAAATCAACCGAGTTATAGCCCGCGGGAACCTTCGCCCACACGTACAGGCTGGCCTTGGGCACCGTGACCTCCAGGCCGATATTGATCAACACTTCAACAATCAGGTCGCGCCGTCTCTGGTAAACGTTATTATGCTCCGAGATACAGTCTTGCGGCCCTTTTAATGCCTCGATGGCCATATATTGAATGGCCTGAGGAATCCCCGAATCAAGGTTAGACTTCAACGTCCTCAGAGCGCCAACCGCACCGGCATTACCGACCGCCATGCCGATACGCCAGCCGGTCATGTTATAGCTCTTGGAGAACGAGTGGAACTCTACGCCGACGTCCTTAGCCCCCTCGGCCTGCATCAGACTGACCGGCTCGTACCCGTCAAAAGCCACCTCCGAGTAAGGCCCGTCGTGACAGACGAGGATTTCATGCTTCCTGGCAAACTCAACTACCCGGTTGAAAAAGTCGAGCTCGGCGACGGCGCCGGTGGGGTTATTGGGATAGTTAATCCATAACAGTTTGGTCTTCTCCAGAACGTAATCACGGATGTCGTTCAGGTCGGGCAGAAAACCATTGCTCTCCCTGAGCGGCATGTAGTACGGCCGGCCACCGGCCAGCTGCGTACCGATGGCATAGACCGGGTAAGCCGGGTCCGGTATCAGGGCGATATCTCCGGGGTCAATGAAGCAAAACGCGATGTGCCCGATGCCCTCCTTGGACCCGATAAGCGGCAGCACCTCGGTGTCCGGGTCAAGGGACACATTAAAGCGCTTCTGATACCACGCGGCGTAAGCCTGGCGCAGCTCCGGTAAGCCCTCCGATTCCGGGTAACGATGATTGTCCGGGTCCTGAGACGCCTTGCAGAGTCCGTCGATAATATGGGCAGGCGTCGGGATATCGGGGTCGCCGATGGCGAAGCTGATAATATCCTCGCCCCTGGCCTTTTTCTCGGCTATTTTCTTATTAATCTCGACAAATAGGTATGGCTTTAGTTGTTCGATTCTTCTGGCTATTTTCATACGTCACACCTCAATCTGGCCATTTTCCTTCAAAAACTACCGCCGCCGGCCCTCCCAGCACCACCTCGCCATCACCGTTCCACTCGGCATTCAATACGCCGCCGGGGAGTTTTATATCCACTATATGCTCGGTATAACCGAGCAGCTTCGAGGCAACCGCTATGGCACAGGCACCGCTGCCGCAGGCCAGCGTCTCACCGACACCCCGCTCCCAGACACGGGCTTCCAGATTCCTGCTATCGAGCACCCGGGCTATCTCGAAGTTGACCCGATTAGGAAATACCGGCAGTTTTTCCACCAGCGGCCCGATCACGGACAACGGGAAATCAGCTACCGGCCCCTGGCAAAAATGGACGGCGTGCGGGTTCCCCATGGAGATAAGGTTGAGAGTCAGGTCGGCGCCATTGACTTTAACCTTATAGCTAAGCATATTATTTATGTCAACTACACCGCCCTCTCCCGACTTCAGATTTACCGGTATTT
>JAUWZF010000227.1 GCA_030615475.1 Dehalococcoidales bacterium
CTCCTCTATTTCAGCGGGAACAGTGAATGCCTGATATACTCCAAATATTAAAGCCAGAAGAACAATTGAAGTAATAAATATTGCTTTGTTATTGGTAATAAGAGACGAAATTTTCATATCAATCTCACTTGACTTGTATTCAAGCTGATTCTATTTGGAATTTGACGATGATGTCAAACAAAGGGGTTATCAATGAAACCTCCTCTTTTTTCGCCGCTCCATCATCTTCTTTCGCTGCCTTGCCCGTCTCTTTGCTGGACTGAGCATGAAATTCATGTCTCTCATGGCGCTGCCGATAAGCAATACGGTGGGAACAGCGATGAAAAGTACAAAACCAATCCTGCCCTTAGTGTATTTTCCGACACGTAACAGAAGATAACCCATGTCGGGCAGGTTGAAGCTTACCCTGGCCACGACATTATCGGCAGGGATAACATCCCAGTCTGGATCCTCATTGGCGTCGCCTTTGGTAATGAAGGCAAGTGTTTCACCCTTTATTACCTCAATAACGCGGTGGCTGACGATAACATCAGGTTCCATCCGGGGCGGATTGAAGGCGATGATATCACCGACCTTTATCTGAGCCGGGTCAACTGGTTCCATCCAGGCCAGCGCGCCTACCGGCATCTCCGGGGCCATACTGCCACTGTAGACTATGGCCAAGCTGGAGGTAAACACGGCCGGCAGTACCACTAAAACAACCGTCAGCAGAACCAGCAGAATCAGTACGATATACTTGAGCCAGTTAATCAGATATCTCATACCATTTTCGTTATTACCAATATACTCCTCATTTTAGTAACTATGCCTAACATGTTACCCATACCACTATAGCAACATTTAACGAAAATGGGTATCACCGCATGGATACCCACAAACTGGTACTTATAGCTTATTTATCCAGCTTCAATACACTTTATACACTCATCGCTACAACTACTGAAGGTGGAAGGTCAGGGTCATTCTTGTCTCATCGCCCTGGTAGTCATTGTGGTCAACGCCGGGGAGGATATCGAAGGTGACGCGCATCTCAAGCCGAGTGAAAATGCTGTCCGGAACCGGCAGCCCAGGAATACCGTGTAGTTCCAGATCATTCAGGGTAATCCGGGAGTCGCCGTCCTCATCGACTATATAAATCGGATCAAAGTACTGTATATCATCGATGGTCCAGACTATAGGAATTCTTAAGCTGTTGCAGTATACCAGGCTGTTGATTACCAGCATTTCATCCTTGTTGGATATGCCATCATAGAAGTCGATGTTCTCGATGGTGCAGTAGACGTCGAGGTGGTCTCCGCCGCTTAGACTGCCCATGTTTCGCACATAGACGCAGGAATCAACGGTGTCACCCACCTCGGCACCGGGCAGGAGCCAGGTTTCCTCAACGCTGTCCCCCAGGGGGTCCTCACCGAAACCTTCAGCTATGGCCGGCGGATACTCTATGGTACCGTCCGAGCGCATGACTACCGGGGCATCATCGCCGAGCTGCAGGTCAAGGTCGCCTGTCTCCAGATAGTTGCCTGTGCTGGTTTCAATATCGCTCAAACTGGCATAAGTACCCACCCCCGCCAGCGCGGCTACAACCAGTATTACCGTTAGTGCCAACAAAACCTGCTTCACGATAACATCACCATACTTCTTTATTACCAGTTTAACCCCCTGAAACTATTTATGGTGGGGGTTCCTGCCCCTCCCAGGCCAGCAAGAACTCGATGTCGAAAACACACCTATCTCCCATATAGGCATTGGTTGGCCAGTGGTCCCACTTAAACTCCGGATATGTCTCGTCGAAGTAGTGAAGGCCGAGGTCATCCTCATCAATATCAGGAAAATGCAGGCGTATAAGCAATTTGCGATATTCACCCATTGCCCAGGCGGTATCGTCCCCAGGCGGCTGCTCCGCGGCATGAGCGGCGATATAGACAGGGGCACCCGGACCTACGCCAATGGTAGACAGTGGAATGATATATTCGTGAAGGTAGCTAGAGATAGTCTTGTCGTATTGTGTATCGTCCGGCGGTTTGTTATCGGGGTTGGAGGTATAGGGAAATTGACCGGGGGCCATCTTTGGCGGTGTAATGGTATCTACATAAAGGTGGCTCTCTTTCATCGGCCACTGGTAGGCCGTGGTATCGTAGGTGACGATGAGGTCTGTTCCCACGGTCTCGATCGTGAGCCTGCCGACTATGAAATTCCGGCCGGCGATAAGGACCGATTCCATATGCGGGTCGCCGATGGTGTAAGGAAAATACGTCGACCAGCCTCCGCCCTTATTCTTCTTATTATTATTAATTTGCGTGGAGGCAGGAAGGAATCCAAGCTCATACCACTGGCAAGCAATGTCAGCCAGCTTATCACTGACTATCAATGTTTCAAAGCCGTTAGTATCGTCACCGTCGGCATCATACCATATCTCCACATCAACGAACTCGGCCATTGCCAGGTCGGCTGGGCCCAGGGTATCATCGCCGCAGTCCGTCCCCAGCCCACCAACGTACACCGGGTCTCCGTCAGCGTTCTCACCAGCACAGCCTCCCTCCTCGGCGACCAGCTCCGGCTCGGCGGTGGCTTTACCCCATCCTGGTTCGTCTTCGATGCTCTCCAGGTTCATCAGGTGGAGCCATGCGGTTCCATCCAGGTTGCCGACATTTACCACTGCCATTTCGTGCTCATACCAGGTACTGGGACTGGCAGCGCTAACCGTGATCGGCCCGCCGCTCAGCTCCAGCATCCTGGTACCAGACTGCATGTGATTTTCGGTGCTGTGCTCTACATCGAAGAAGCCAGCCATTGTGCCACTAGCTAACGACCCACCCACCGCCAGGACCAGCACTGCTGCAAGTATTACAGATAGAAACGGTTTCATTAAACTACATAACTTCCCATTTTTTGCTTGTT
>JAUWZF010000038.1 GCA_030615475.1 Dehalococcoidales bacterium
CTATACTCTATATGCCCGAATATGAAAGGGCTAATGAGGTCTTCACCCTGGGTGGTGACCGGGGGTGGATATGGCTCGAAGCTACGGGTAATACCAATCCGTTTGGCTGGTTTCCTAAGGGGCAGATAGAAACGCCTATTCTCGGCTATGAGGTATCCCCCGACGAACACTTGCCTCTTTTCCAACCCCAACCGCCGGTAATGGCCGCCATAGGTGATAAGGAGGTTAACAAGCCGCCGGTGCTGGCCCCGATTGGCGATAAAGAGGGCAGCGAGGGTGAGATGCTCCGTTTTACCGTCTCGGCGACTGACGCCAACGGTGACGCCCTTACCTGCTCGGCAGTAAATCTACCGGAGGGAGCCAGCTTCGACCCGAATACCAGGACTTTCTCCTGGACTCCCGATGAAGCCGGTACCTACCCGGATATCCACTTCGAGGTGTCCGATGGCGCCCTGACCGATTCCGAGGATATTACCATCATTGTTACGGAAAAGGGGAACGCAACTTTTGTCATTATAGGTATAATTGCCGTTGTACTGGTGGTTGCCGTGGCGGCTGCCGTTATTCTTCGGGGGGTGCGGCGCGCTTAGGGCGCGGGGCCTTTTAATGTAGGTTCTGTTCGGTTTTAGTTGTTGCGGTATTATCTGAACCTCACTGCGTTTTACCCTCACCCCTTCAGGGTGAACCCCCTCTCCAACCTGTGAAATTTACTACCTCGTAAGATGATTTGGCTGGAGAGGGGTCAGGGGTGAGGTAAGTCCATCAACCATATGAAAATAGAACCTGACCCGGGAAACTTTTGACACCCGTGACTTAAGACGGATAAAATTTAATTAACCGGGTGCGGCGAAACATGACAGGAGGTAAGGTTAATTGACAACAATAAAGGAATATAACAGCTACGGAGAAGAACTGGAGAGGCTACTGCTCTTGAAGACATCCCCCATAGCCGTAAAAATGCTGGGGACGGAAGAAGACATCCCGGAAGGAGCCATCAGACCGAAGAGAGACCGTGGTTATCATCTGGCGCAGTGTCAGGCCTTTGCCATGACCCGGCGGCAGAGAGTGACGATAGCCATGCTGAAAGAAGACCACTGGTGCTGGGCGCCTTTACTGGCTTACGGGCTGGTGGAAGACCCGCATGACGCTTTCGTAGATGCTCATACATCGTTCCCGCGTTTTGAGTACGGGAAATACATAGGTATGGTGACCGGGCCTTTGAAGTCGGCTAATTTCGAGCCGGACATGGTGCTTGTGTATTCCAACACCGCGCAACTGAGGGATATGATTGGCGTGCCGAAGTTTCAGGATAAGACCCTGGTGAAGTCCGAGTTCGACCCTATCGATTCCTGTGTTTACTCCGTCGTACCTGTAATAACCGGCGGCCAGTACCGGATTACCCTGCCCGACCCCGGCGAATACGCGCGGGCGATGGCCGGGGAGGACGAGATTATCTTTTCCGTGCCTAAAGAAAAGCTGGAGGGGCTGGTGGAGGGGCTCAGGCGCAGTGCCGAGATGAAGCAGGGCGCGGACGACTGGTCCCATATACTGCTGAGGCCCGATTTCCCCCGCCCCGACTTCTATAAGGACCTGTTCAGAAAGTGGGGGCTGGACGTCGAGGAATGAAATTTTCAACCCAAAAAACTACCGCGGCCTCTTTACAAGAGGGCTAAAATCGTATTATAATATATCACGTTATATCGGAATAAATTTCGGAAGTCGGGCATATCTCCATGAGAATAATACTCAGATTACTGGGCGTTGTTCAAAAATACTGGCCATTGCTGCTCCTAGCCTTCGCCTGTCTGGTGATAGGCACCGCCTTTGGCATAGTCATACCGCGTATGCTCGGCGACGGCATTGATACCGTCCTTGGCTCAGGTAAACGCAGTTTCGTTATCATAGTGGCGGTGGTTATCATTGCCGCCAGTGCCTTAAGGGGCGTCGCCGGCTACGGGCAGCGCTATTTCAATGAAGTCGTTGCCCAGAAAACATGTTATAACATCAGGAATGCCCTCTACGAACGATTGCAGCGGTTAAGCTTCGCCTTCCATGACCGGAGCCAGACGGGGCAGCTTATGTCCCGGGCCACGGTAGATGTCGAGGCCGTACGCATGTTCTTCGCCATGGGCTTGCTCGGTATGGCCCAGGTGCTGCTCATGGTTATCGCAGTGGCCTACATGTTGCTGGTCATCGATTGGAAGCTGGCGCTTATCACGCTTGCCTTTGTAATTCCGGTATCCTGGCTGGCCATAAGCTTCGGCAGACGTATAAGGCCCATCTGGCTTAAAGTTCAGGCCATGATCGGCTTCATGGGTACCACGCTGGAGGAAAGCCTGGCCGGTGTTAGCGTGGTCAAGGCGTTCTCTCACCAGAAGGAAGACGGCCGGAAGTTCTCCTCCCAGGCAGGCACCCTCTACGAAGAGCAAATCCACGCTGCCCGTCTCATGGCGATTAACATGCCCACCATGGTGCTTCTCTTCAGCATACCGACAGCCATTATCCTCTGGTATGGCGGACGGGAGGTAGTTGCCGGCAACATGACTATAGGCCAGGTTACCCAGTTTATCCTTTATATGGGCATGCTGTTGATGCCCATACGGCGGTTGGGGATGATGGTCAACCTTTACTCTCGAACCATGTCCGCCGGACAGCGCATTTTTGAGATACTGGATACGGAATCGATGGTCGTAGAGAAGCCTAACGCTGTGGAGATGGGCAGGGTCAAGGGGCATGTCCGCTTTGAGAACGTCAGTTTCAGCTACGATACCGTCGGGCCGGCCTTGAATAATGTCAGCTTCGAGGTGCAGCCGGGGCAGCTGGTAGCCTTGCTCGGTCGCTCGGGTAGCGGCAAGAGCACCGTAGCCAATCTCCTCGCCAGGTTCTATGACGTCACCGAAGGTAGAATCCTCGTGGATGGCATCGATATTCGGGATGTAACCCTGGCATCATTGCGCAAGAATGTCGTCACCGCACAGCAGGATGTATTCCTTTTCTCCGACACCATCCGTGAGAATATTGCCTATGGCGCCGTAGACGCCGGCATGGAACAGATAGTCGAGGTAGCCAAAGCCGCTTACCTCCATGACTTTATCCAGGCGCTGCCCGACGGCTATGATACCTGGGTGGGCGAGCGCGGCGATACCCTTTCGGGCGGGGAAAAACAGCGGTTGTCCATAGCCCGTACCCTGCTCGTGAACCCCGGTATCCTCATACTGGACGACTCCACGGCCAGCGTGGATTCGGAAACGGAGAAGCTTATCCGCCAGGCCCTGGACAAGCTTATCGAGGGGAGGACCACCTTTATTATTACCCACCGCATACCCATCATCCAGAACGCCGACATTATCCTGATGCTCCAGGACGGCGAGGTAGCGGAGCAGGGCAAACACGAAGAACTGATTGCCAAAAACGGCATTTATAAAGAGATATACGAATCACAGCTCCTGATACATCAGGAATCTCAAGAAGGACCGGTGGAGGAGTAGCATGTTTCACGGCGGGGGGATGGGCGGTCCTCACCATCATGGGGGTGGCCGCTTCGATTCGGAAGAGGGACTGGGCAAGGTATATGACAGCCGGGTCATAGCGCGGCTGCCCAGATATCTGTTACCCGTCAAGCGGTGGATAGGCCTCGGGGCTGGCGGTATGTTGATACGCACCCTGGCAATCCTGGCTTTGCCCCGTCTTGTGGGTATAGCCACGGATAATATTATGCAGGGTGACTTCAGCGGACTTAATATCGTCGTCATTATTTATGTCGTGGCGGCGCTGGCGATGTGGGGCGGGCAGTACCTGGAAAGCATATATCTGGCTTACGCCGGCCAGTCCGTCATCTACCGAATGCGCACCCAGATGTTCGACCACCTGCACCGGCTGTCGCTTAGCTTCTTCGACCGTAACAAGGTCGGTAAGCTCATGTCCCGGGTGCAGAATGACGTTTCGCAATTACAGGAACTCGTCACCCAGGGCATGCTGGCCATGCTGACCAGCCTCCTGACGCTGGTGGGCATAGCCGTTATCATGATTACGATGAACTGGAAGCTGGCCTTAGTCACGCTCACGGTGGTGCCGGTGCTGGCCGCCGCCATATTCGTGTGGCAGAAATACGCCCGCCGGGCTTTCATCACCGTCAGGCGGGCCATCGCTACGGTCAACTCCCAGCTTCAGGAGGATATCGCCGGCGTGCGGGTCGTCCAGAGCCTCTCGCGTGAAGACGAAAATATGGAGCAGTTCGACCAGATAAACCGGGCTAACCTTAACGCCAATGTTACCGCCGCCAAGCTGGAAGCGCTCATGATGCCCGCCGTACAAATCCTTACCGGCGTTTCCTTTGCCATCGTGATTATTATGGGTGGTTTCCAGGTGCTGGATGGCACCATGACTATCGGTATTCTCATGGCCTTTTTACTCTACGTACAGCGCTTCTTCGAACCTGTTCTGGAGCTGTCCATGCAGTATACGGAACTCCAGCGGGCTATGGCCTCCGGGGCCCGTATCTTCGAGTTACTCGATGTCGCCCCCGAGATTCAGGACAGGCCCGATGCCGTCGAGCTGCCGACGTTAAAGGGAGAGATAATCTTTAAGGACGTGAACTTCGGTTATGAGCCCGACAAGGATGTCCTCCACGATATTAACCTGAGCATCAAGCCGGGGGAAGCGGTAGCCATCGTGGGGCAGACCGGGTCGGGTAAGAGCAGCCTGGTCAGTCTTGCCGCCCGCTTCTACGAAGTGGAAAAGGGCGAGGTGACCGTGGACGGTTATGACGTTCGTTCCGTTACCCAGCAGTCGTTAAGGCAGCAGATTGGCATCGTACCGCAGGACCCGATTCTCTTTACCGGCACCATCGGGGAAAATATCAAGTATGGGAAGTTAGAAGCCAGTCGCGATGAGGTTATCGAGGTAGCTAAAACGGTCGGCGCTCATAATTTCACCAGCCGGCTGGGAAAAGGCTACGATACGGAGGTGGGGCAGAGGGGTGTCAGTCTCAGCGCCGGGCAGCGCCAGCTCATATGCCTGGCCCGGGCCATACTGGCCGACCCGCGTATCCTGATACTCGATGAGGCCACCTCCAACGTGGACACGAATACCGAACGAATTATGCAAAGGGCGCTGCGCAAGCTGACCAGGGGACGCACCTGCCTTACCATCGCTCACCGGCTTTCCACGGTAACCGGTGCCGACCGTATCATAGTGCTTGAGCAGGGGCGCATTGTCGAAGAAGGTTCTCATAAAGAGCTCATGGCGAAACAGGGACTCTACCACAGGATGTTCCAGACCCTGAGCTCACCGGGATTAGCGGCTTAAAGTATTTTAAGGCCGCTCAGGCTGCCTTGACAACCGTTCTAAAATAAGTTGCATTTGTGCTACAATAAACCATGAATACTCTGGATTTCCGCCTCGACCAGCATTCCCCCACCCCTTTATATCAGCAGATAGCCGAGCAGGTCAGGCAGTTTATCGCCACGGGGCAGCTTAAACCGGGAGACCACCTGCCCACGGTAAGGGAACTGGCGCATAACCTCAATGTCAACCAGAATACCGTATCCAGAGCTTACCTTGAGCTCGAACAGGAGAGGGTGGTATCGGCCCGGCGGCGTGGCGGCACCGTGGTTGTTGCCAGCACGGACGACCCCTCGATTACCGTGGCCCGCCGGAAGCGCCTTTCGGATATTGTCAGCGATGACATCGTGAAAATTCTCAGCCAGGGATATAGCCCCGAGGACCTTGAGGCGGCCTTCTATCTGCACCTGGCCCGCTGGCGTGAAGAAAGACGGAGCATTGCCGAAAAGCCGGAGAGCGAATCGAAAACCAGCGCCAAACCAAATACCATCCATATCGTCGGCAGCCATGATTTAGCTTTGACCATCCTGACAGACCTGGTAAAGCAACGCCGCGATAATGTAGAGTTCGAGATTGTCCATGCCGGCAGCCTCGGGGGGCTTATCGCTCTTCAGGAAGACAGGGCTCACCTGGCCGGTATTCACCTGCTGGATGAAGAAACGGGCGAATATAATTACCCCTATATCAAACGTATATTGCCGGGTCGTGAGCTGGGCGTAGTACATCTGGTGTATCGTATCCAGGGATTAATGCTGGCTCGCGGTAATCCCAGGAACATCGGAGGCATCGCCGATTTGAAACGCCCTGAGATAACCTTCGTCAATCGGCAAAAAGGGTCCGGCACCCGGGTTCTCCTGGACATACAGCTGCGCCAGCTCGGTATCAGCCCGCGTGAAATCAAGGGGTACGAGCGGGAGATGGAAACACACCTCGCCGTCGGTCTGAGTATTTCGCGGGGTGAGGCAGACGTAGCACTGGGTATCGAGGCCGCCGCCCGTAGCTGTGACCTTGATTTCCTGCCGTTGTTCCGGGAGAGGTACGACCTGGTAATACCCATCGGCGGTTACCGGGGCAAGCTACTGGCTCCCCTGCTGGAAATGGTTGCCAGTGAAGAATTTAAAGAGGTAGTTAATAAAGCCGGCGGTTACGATACCTCTCAAACAGGCATGACCGCATTTCTATAGACAGCGCGGGCCTCTTTCCCCCGGTTTTATCATTGACCTGAAACTGGCGCAATGGTAAAATGCTGGAAATTATAGAAGAAATCTATAGATGTATTGAAAGGAGCCGACAATGGCTGGAGGATACATGGGAAAGCTCCTGTTCGTGGACCTTTCCACAGGCAAGATGACGGAAGAGACACCGGATGAGAGTCTCTACCGGGATTATATCGGGGGCTACGGTATCGGGGCCAGGATTCTTTACGACCGCCAGAAGGCCGGCGTGGACCCTCTGGGCCCGGAGAATATCCTCGGCATGATTACCGGCCCGCTCACCGGTAGTCCCGCCATCGGAGGCGCCCGCTACCAGGTGGTGGCCAGGTCGCCGCTCACCGGCGGCTGGGGAGACGCCAATTCGGGGGGGCACTTCGGCCCCGCTCTCAAGTTTGCCGGCTATGACGGCGTGTTCTTTACCGGCATCTCAGAAAACCCGGTCTACCTTTTTATCGACGATGGCAAGGCGGAGCTGAGAGATGCCGCTCACCTCTGGGGAAAGGACACCTATTTCACCGAGGACGCGCTGCGGGACGAGCACGGTGGTGCGGCCAAGGTCATCTGCATCGGTCCGGCCGGGGAGAAGCTCTCTCTCGTCGCCGGTATCATCACCCATAAAGGAGACGCTGCCGCGCGCGGCGGACAGGGGGCGGTCATGGGCTCCAAGAAGCTCAAGGCCGTTGTCGCCAGGGGAAATATGAAAGTACCCATCGCCGATATCGAGACGGCCAATCGGCTGCGGCAGGAGCATATAGAAGATTTAAAGGGATTCATGGAGCGCTTTCACCAGTATGGCACCGGTGGGCATGGGGATATCTCGGCCCACAGCGGCGATACCCCGGTCAATAACTGGGGCGGCGTTGGCGTCAACGATGTACCCGATGTCTCGGGTCTCAATAAGGATTATGTCATAGCCAACCTGGATAAAAGAATCGGCTGCTGGCGCTGTCCGGCCGCCTGTAAGGGCAGCCTGAAAGCGGGGACCGGCGAATATAAGTACCCGGCGGGCAATCACCGACTGGAATATGAGACCATAGGCGCTTTCGGGGCGAACTGCGGCAATACCAATGTTGAGTCGATAAACATGGCGAGCCACCTCTGCAACGCTTACGGAATGGATACCATCTCGGCCGGCACCATCATCGCCTTCGCCATGGAGTGTTATGAAAACGGTATTATCACCAGGAAGGATACGGATGGGATTGAGCTTAACTGGGGCAATCACCGGGCCCTGGTGGCCATGGTGGAGAAGATGGTCAAGCGTGAGGGCCTCGGTGACGTCCTCGCCGATGGAGTAAAAGTAGCCGCCGAGAAAATCGGTAAGGGGGCTGAGAAATTTGCCGTGCATATCGGCGGTCAGGAAGTGGGTATGCACGACCCCCGGATCGCCAGTCACCAGTTTGCCGGTATGCCGTCCGCGGCCATGTACTGGATGAACTCCACCCCCGGCCGCCATACTCAGGCTTTCGGCCCCGCCAGCTTCATAAGCCACCTCAACAATGCCATGGGAACCTGCATGATTATTTTCCAGTGGCCGTCCGCTCGCGGTCCCTATACTCAGAGAATGATGGCCGCCGTCACCGGATTGGACCGTTCCATGGAAGAACTCCTCAAGTGCGGCGAGAGGATTGCCAATATGCGGCACCTCTTTAACCT
>JAUWZF010000089.1 GCA_030615475.1 Dehalococcoidales bacterium
CAACCCAGAAACATTAATAAAAACCACAGCTCCCCGCCGTCAACTACAACGCTTTGTTAGATTTTGTTATTATGTTCCAGTAGTAGCTAATACTTCGATAATTTCCGAGCAGCCTCCATCGCGTAAATAACCGGCATGGTCGCCGATATTCTCAAACTTCCGTCCGACTATTTCCGAGCACTCTAATTCAAAATCGGTGCTTCTTATAAATTTATCAATCGTATCGCTGGCCCTTGAATTAATGACTTTGTTACTGGCTCCTTCCTTGGCGCTGTTCATTCCGTTGATCCATATGGCGGCTCCCAATGCCCCGCAGGCACCACCGCTTAAGCCGATACCCCCCGCAAGTCCCGCCGCCATTACCGTATGCATATCGGATGCGCCCATCTTTTGTGCCAGCATTGCCGTGCAGCTTATCGGTGGAGATGGAGCTTCGATATGCGTTTCGGAAAGAGCGGTATTTATCTCACCGAATGCTACCCGGGAGTATTTAACGGCCATGCTCAAGCAACCTATGGGCCCACCTTTTATGAAAAATTTAAGTAACGGTAATATCTGGGTTTTTCCTTGCCCCATTATAGTAGTTATATCAGTTATTTCGAGGCAATTAAAACTACTATAGCAAGCACAGAACGATTCTATTACTCTCTGTGCTGCAATTATTGCCGCAGTTTCAGCTTGCGGGCCCGGGCCATGAAGTTGATACGCCTGTGCCCCGGCGGCAAGCGCCGCGCCCCAGATCATACCGCACTGGTAGCCATGGTTCATCATACCACCCATAAGGGGCATGGTGGCATGCTCCTCGAGTTCTAATGGGTTATCGAATGAGAGGTCAACGACCCTCGTAAGCGTTTCCGATCAGGACCCCTTTTTCATAAATGTACCCACTATTCCTAACGATGATATTCCCATTTTTTCTTTAGTCATCACTCCTCCTTTTATTTTTTAAATCATGTGTATCAATTCGTGGACACCCATCTGAGAAGTGTCGAGGCGACACAATCCTTCACACAGTTATGACTACATTTCAATTCCTCCTGATTTATTTTGATTCGGTCATTTTCCAAATAGCATACCACAATCTAACCAATAAGTTTGCAGAACCTAACAACGTTCAGGTAACCACATTAAAGTACCGGAGATAGCTCCTGTCAAGGCCGACTATTCAATAGCCATGCTGTCATAAGGTTCCGGCGCGTCCGGCAGGTGGCTGAAAAGCTCCTGGCCTGTTTTCGTCTTATCGTAGGGGTTCCAGCGGGAAGGCGGCCCGTCCTCCAGTCCGGAGCTGAGCGTCCCGGACACAGGCATTTCCATCCAGCCTTTATCGTAAGGAGTCCGAAAGAAAGGAGTCATTAGCATGTGCCAGAACCGCCACTCGCCGTCTTCCTTAACGTAGTCCACCATGTAAACGCCCCATATCCAGAGGTTGCCGGCGCAGCCCGGCGTAAACCAGATGCTCCGGGCCGTTTGGCCGTCCTCGGCTATCTCGATGACCGGCCCCACCGCCAGATGCATGGTAAACCCGCCCGGGCGCGTTTTCTGCTGTCCTACCATCTTGTAGAAAAACCGCTCCACGCCCTCGCGCTCTTTAAAGACACCGCTGTCCGATGCCTCCATCCTTAACCCGGGGGTCTTCCTGGCAAAGCCACGCTCGACGATTTTCTCGTAGTCCTGTTTGAAGAGCCAGTACTGGTACTTGCGCTGCAGCTTCTTGATTTCTTCCAGGTCGATGAGGTACTGGAGTTTTTTACCGAGTTCTTCCATGTCCATTAATGCCACCTCCTGCCTTAATTTATTACGCGACCACTACACCTTCTCTTTCTTCCACCGCCCGATGACGAAATAGATAACTACCCCTTTCCGCAGCTGTCCTGCCCAATAAAATACTTGCCGGATAGGGTGTCCCGGCAAGTACACACGTTTATCTCGCGGTCATATTCCATAAACACGATGACTCTATAAAAAGTTCACGAAAATACTATTTTTCGTCAGGAATATACCCGGCGGGATTGGAATCTTTAAGCGTGCCGGCGCCCGGCATTACCACCATCTGTATGTGAGGTTTTTCCACGCTTTTCCAGGTCAGGGGACCGTGTTCGACCCCCTTGGGGATAAACAGCGCGGAGGTCTTATCGATGATAATTTTCTCACCGCCAACGATGAACTCTATTTCCCCGCCCAGATATTCCGGATTGTCCGGGTCAGCCCCGATGTGCAGCACGATTTCATCATAATTATGGTCATGCTTGTGGATGTGCGGGTTCGGGTCGGGCATTTCGTATACCCAGCCGATTTCTATATAGGTATTGCTTCCGGGAACAAGGTCATTGCTCATGAAGGTCATCGTCGGACTCTGGCGCCCTTTTATATCCTGATTTTCGCCGACCTCATAGCGGGGTTTTTTAACCAGGTTCTGCTGATAGTTCGTTTTTGCCATTTAAATACTCCTTTAAATGAGTTCCAAATATTTGGTGGGGAAGGGGGGATTCGAACCCCCACGCATTGCTGCACCAGATCCTAAGTCTGGCCCGTCTGCCAGTTCCGGCACTTCCCCGCAGATGTTCTTCCGTACTATAGCATTTTGTAAATCTTGTCTCAAGTTATCCGTCCGACTCCAGCAAACCTACGAAAACTTTTCACGTACTGGTGCCTTAAAAAATAGTGTAAAAATTGTAGTGAAAACTCTTGCAATGGCCATAAATCTTTGATAGTATTGACATACATAGAATGTCTAAGTAAATACTGCAGACGAGGTGATTCGCGTGGTAACGAGACGTGATTTATTAAAAGGCAGCTCCAACTCCCTGCTCCTCAGCCTGCTGGAGCAGCAGCCGATGTACGGCTATCAGATTGTTAAGGAACTTGAAGCCCGGAGCCAGGGCTACTTTAAATTCAAAGAGGGGACTCTCTATCCGGCCCTCCACCGCCTGGAAAAGTCGGGTTTAATTACCGGCAGGTGGCAGACGCTGCCCAACGGTCGGCAGAGGCGATACTACTATATTACGGCCAAGGGACTGGCCAAGCTGGCCCTGGAGAAATCCCAGTGGCAGGACTTTTTTACGGCCGTTAAATTGATTCTCCAGCCGGATCCGTCCAGTCCGTAGAGGTTCAGATAATGACACCGGAATTGATTCAATATCTGGAGAGTATCAGATATAAGGCCAGGCTCGAACACGCCGATGAAACAGGCGTCATGAGCGAGCTCGAGGCGCATATCCAGGATAAAATCCGCGAGCTAACGGAGTCCGGCCTTAGCGAAGAAGAAGCGATTAAAACCTGTCTGGGGGAAATGGGCGGCACCAGGCTGGTAGCCCGGCAGATATACGAAGCCCACAGTCAGGGCAGCTGGAAGCAGGCCATATTGACCTCTATGCCCCACCTCCTTTTCGGGTTGCTGTTTGTTCTTAACTGGTGGCATTATCCCGGCTGGTTATCAATAGTGCTGATGCTCATTCTCGCCACGACCATCTACGGCTGGTGGCACGGCAAACCGACCTGGGTCTTTTCATGGCTGGGATATACCCTGTTGCCAGTACTGGCCGTGGGTCTTCTGCTGCTCTATCTTCCCAAAGTCTGGTCGTTGCTGGCACTGCTTATTTATTTCCCGATAGCCTTATGGTGGCTCTTCCGTATCATCGTTCAGACCAACAAGCGGGACTGGCTCTTCAGCTCCCTGATGCTATTGCCCCTGCCGGTTATCACCGGCTGGTTTCTGGCTGTATCAGAGTCGGGGAAATTTACCGAACACAGTCTACAGCTTGTTTATTACTTCGCCCCGTGGATAGGGCTGAGTTTTATAGCCCTGGGGCTGACCATCGCGGCGTTCATCCGCTTGCGGCAACGCTGGTTAAGAGTCGGCCTGTTAGGCACATCGGGGCTTCTGACAGTGACTCTGATAGTGCACTATACGGTGGGGCGGCTCAATACGTTCACTTTCTTCGGGCTGGTTCTGGTAATGTGGGGGGTGCTCCTGGTACCTCCCCTGCTGGAACGGCACCTTAGAAGCGGCCGGAAAATATCTTTCAGACATAGAAACACACCCGTCCCCGGATTAAAATAAGCATCTTACAAAATAAAACTTGGGAGGTGTACTACGAAGAAAGTAACCATCGTTACGGATAGCATTTCCTGCCTCACCAGAGAACTCGTTGACCAGTATAATATCGAAATTGTTCCGATAAACTTCTACGCCTGCGGCAAACTCTACAAGGACTGGGTGGATATCACTCCAACCGTAGCGTATAAATTGTTCCTAGAAGACCCCGATTCGTTTAAATCGTCGGCACCTTCCCCGGAGGACTGCCTTCAAGGTTTCCGCAGCGCCAGCCAGAGAGCGGAAAGTATCCTGTGTCTTACCGTATCAACCAAACTGAGCATGATGTTCAATTCTGCCTGCGATGCCAAAGAGCTGGCCAAAACCGAACTTCCCGACACTACTATCGAGGTTATGGACACGTACCAGGCAACCCCGTCCGAGGGAATGGTCGCTCTGGCCGCCGCCCGGGCCGCCGTCGAAGGTAAAGACCTCGCCGAAGTTATGCATGCCGCCGAGGAGGTAAGGGACAAGGTCAGCGCCATTCTTTTCCTGGATACCATCCGCCATGTTTACCGCTCCGGGCGCATCCCCAAGGTAGCTTCCCAGATAGGCTCGGTGCTCAATATCAAGCCGATTCTCACCGTTTCCGGCGTGGTGCATTTTGCCGGAATGGCCAGAAACAGAAAACAGGGTATCGAAAAAGTGTTGCAGATGATGAGAGACAAAGTGGGCGATAGTCCGGTGCATGTTTCCGTGACACATGCCTATGCCCTGGATGAAGCCGAAAAACTGAAGGAGCGGGTTGCGTCCGAGTTCAACTGCATCGAGATATGGCTTTCCGAGTTCAGCCCGGTCATGGGCTATGCCTGCGGCACCGGGACGGTAGGTGTGGCCTTCTACCCCGAAGGCTAAAAGGAGAAACAAATGCCCCTTAATATTGCTGCCGCCATAGTTATCGGCTACTTACTGGGTTCCATCCCCTTTGCCTATATCATCACCCGCCTCAAGAAAGGGATTGATATCCGGCAGAAAGGCAGCGGCAATGTCGGCGCCCTGGCCGCCTGGCGGGAGGTAGGGCCTGGTTTCGGCATTATCGCCCTCGCGTCAGACGTGGGCAAAGGCGTCCTGGCCGTATATGTCGCCCGGTGGCTGGGACTCGACCTTCTCTGGATATGCGTTGCCGGATTCGCCGCCGTGGCGGGGCATAACTGGCCCGTCTTCCTGAAGTTCCGGGGAGGCAAGGGGGCAGCGACCATTATGGGCGTGCTCCTGGCTTTTATGCCCGTCCAGTTTGCCATCGGCCTCGGCATAGCCATACTGGTCGTCATACCTACCAGCAATATCAGGCTCGGCATGATTGGCCTGGCCTGCATACCGCTAATTGCCTGGCTATTTCACAGGCCGTCCGAATATATCTTCTACCCCCTGGCCCTTATTCTCTTCCTGGCTGCCTATACCCTCATCGGCCTCAAGGGAGAGATGGCCAGAGC
>JAUWZF010000171.1 GCA_030615475.1 Dehalococcoidales bacterium
TGCACCGGAGCCGTCACGGCTGTAAACCAGGCGCTGGTGTCGGTGGAGCGCGGCGGCACTGTCCTTTTCTTCGCGCCCACGGCCCCCGGTGTTACTGTTCCGGTATCAATCAACGACCTCTTCTGGCGTACGGAAATCACGCTGACTACATCATACGCCGGCAGTCCCGCCGATTACGCGGAGGCTCTCGAGCTGATTCACGCCCGCCGCCTGCCGGTGGGGGAGATGATTACCCATCGGCTGGGCCTGGCGGAGACGGGGCTGGGCTTTAAGCTCGTCACCGAGGCGAAGGAATCGCTCAAGGTGATTATCGAGCCCCAGCGTTAATAATAACCGGGTAATTCGTTATAGACATGACTGGCGCTAAGGACTATAATTTCACTAGGTATGGGTTCTCAAGCCGGGCTGCATAAATTATTATCACGTGCGGATATAGATTCCGCCGTTAAGCGGCTGGCTTCGGAAATCACCCGGGACTACCACGATAAAAACCCCCTTCTGATTGGCATTCTCAAAGGCTCTTTCATGTTCCTGGCTGACCTCGTCCGATTGCTTGATTTTCCGCTGGAACTGGAGTTTGTCCGTTTGTCCAGCTACGGCAGCGGCCGGCAGACATCGGGTAAGGTGAAAGTGGTACAGGGCCTTCGCTCGGTGGTCAGGGGCAGGCACGTGCTGGTGGTCGAGGATATCGTGGATACCGGCATCACGGTAGCTTTTCTCCTGGACTATCTGAAGAAGAAAAAAACTGCTTCGCAGCGACTCTGCGCCCTGACGGATAAGCCATCCCGGCGGCGGGTACCGGCGGACATAGATTACCTGGGCTTCACCGTACCGGATAAATTCCTGGTCGGCTACGGCCTGGACTGCGACGAGAAGTACCGCAATCTCCCCGATATCTGCTATCTGGAGGAGTGATTTTGAGTCGGTTAAATCGATTAATATCCGTAGCCAGAGGCGAAACTCCCGCCGACCTGCTTCTGGCCGATGCCCGCGTGGTCAACACCTTTAACGGCGAGATTGAGACGGGCAACGTGGCTGTTTACGGGGGTAAAGTGGCCGGGGTGGGGGACTACAAAAAAGCCAAAGAAACTATCGATTTAAACGGAAAGTATCTGGCACCCGGTCTCATCAACGGGCATACCCACCTGGAAAGCTCCATGCTGGATGTCGGCCAGTACGCGCGGGCGGTGGTACCGCACGGGACCTCGGCCATAGTAACCGACCTTCACGAGATTGCCAATGTCTGTGGTCTGGAGGGCATCAAGTACGTGCTGGACTGCGCCCGGCGTTTGCCATTCGACCTGTTCCTGATGGCTCCTTCCTGCGTACCCGCGACCCATCTGGAAACCTCCGGGGCTACCATTAGCCCGGAGGACATACGGCGGATTTTAAGATTTAAAGAATGCATCGGCCTGGGCGAGGTGATGAACTACCCCGGAGTCCTCTCCGGCGATGCCGCTATGCTGAGTAAAATAGGGTCGGCCGGGGGTAAAGTGGTCGACGGCCATGCTCCGGGGGTTACCGGTAAAGACCTGAATGCTTATATCGGCGCCGGTATTCATTCCGACCACGAGTCGGTCACTCTGGCCGAGGGAGAGGAAAAGCTGCGGCGGGGCATGCATGTCATGATACGGGAGGGTTCCACGGAGAAGAACCTGGAAGCCCTGCTGCCTCAGGTTACCGATAAGACCTACAGGCGGTGCCTCTTCGTGGTTGACGACCGCCATGGCGTTGACATTCTCCATGACGGCGATATCGACGCCGTGGTGCGTAAGGCCATCAAACTTGGGCTCGACCCCGTACGGGCCATTCAGCTGGCCACCATCAATACCGCCGAATTTTTCCGTCTGAACAGCCTCGGGGCTATTGCTCCCGGCTATCTCGCCAACCTTATCGTGCTCGATGATTTGGTCGATTTTAAAGTGAGTATGGTCTTCTACCGGGGCCGACCGGTGGCACAGGAAGGAAAACCATTGTTCCCCTCGTATCATCCGGAAGGCGGCAGGTTGACTGATACGGTCAACATTAAGCCGTTTACCATAGAGGCACTGAGACTCAGGGCTTCCGGGGAGAGCCGGCCGGTTATCAAGGTCGTCCCCGGGCAGATAATCACTCGCAAGAAGCAGATGAAGGTCAGCGTTAAAGACGGACTGGTTGTGCCTGATACCGGGCGGGACATCCTGAAAGCAGTGGTGGTGGAAAGGCACTGGGCTACGGGCAATATCGGCATCGGGCTGGTGACCGGCTTCGGACTGAAGAGGGGAGCTTTAGCCTCCTCAACCGCCCACGATTCGCATAACATCGTCGTGGTCGGCGCCGGTGACGAGGACATCTTCGCCGCCATCAGGGAGGTCGAGCGTTTGCAGGGCGGGCTGGTGGTGGCGGCCGGGGGAAAAGTTATGGACAGCCTGGCCACGCCCATCGCCGGGCTGCTGTCCGACGAACCGCTGGAGGCGGTGGTCGCTGGACTGGAGAGGCTGGAGCAGGCGGCCAGGGATTTGGGTGCGACCCTGCCGGCGCCCTTTGCCGCGCTCTCTTTCCTGGCGCTGCCGGTCATCCCTGATCTGCGGCTGACCGACCTCGGCCTGGTGGACGTTAACGAGTTCAAGCTGATAGAATGATTTGACAGGTAGAACGGAGGAGAGTTATATGCGCCATTCCACTGCCGAGCCTATCTTTGAGAACCGCTATGATGCCGGACGCAAGCTCGCCGAAAGGCTTTTCGAGTATGTCGATAAGTCGGTGATAGTGCTGGGTATCCCCAACGGGGGAGTCGCCGTGGCGCTCAGCGTCGCCCTGTCGCTCGGTGCCGACCTCGACCTCGTTATCTCCCGTAAGGTTCCGCTGCCACTCAGTCCCGAAGGCGGGTTCGGTTCCGTGACCGATGACGGCACCATGATTCTCAACGAGGAAGTGGTCAAACAGGCCGGCCTGAGCCAGCAGCAGATTAACTATCAGGTAGGCCGGGTGAGGTCGGACATCCGCAACCGGAGCCTGCTCTATCACGGGGAGAGGCCGCCGCTTTCTATCACCGGCCGGACGGTGATAATCGTGGATGACGGCCTGGCTTCGGGATATACCATGAGGGCGGCTGTCGAGTCGCTGCGCCACCGCAAGCCGGAGAAGATAATCACCGCGGTGCCGGTGGGGCCGGAGCACGTGGTGGAGGAAATACGCAAGGTTGCCGATAGAGTGGTGACCTGCACCGTCGGCACCGAGCCGACATTCTACGTATCGGACTACTACCGGTACTGGCATGATATCACCGATGGGGAAGTGCTCCACTGCCTCAAGGAGTGGCGGATGCGCCGTTACGGCCCGAAAATCGAGCTGCCGGAAAGAAAGCAGCCTGCAGAGTCCTGATATTCCATGGGCTTCAAGTAGAATCGCCATATCAGCGTGGTATATTTCCGCCCCGGAATCAACTTTATAATACCTCAATTTTTAGAAAATTTTTAGAATTAACTGCTTGTGCTGCCTTTATTTTCACTTATATTTACAATTATACTGGAGGTGTATAGTTTATAGCTGATATCCGTAACCATGTAAGGGGGGCAATGAACCGCCACCTGCCAGTGGTCACTTGGGTGGCGGGGAGCCAGTAGTGAAACCGACCCTAAAAGGTCGGTTTTTTTGTTTTGCCGAAGAAGGGGGTGGTAGTTTCTGAAAATAAGGGTGAATAAA
>JAUWZF010000014.1 GCA_030615475.1 Dehalococcoidales bacterium
CAGCTGGGTAATGCTAAAAGCCCTCTGGTTCCGGAGACCATCAATGGCGCCGTTAAACTATTCTCGATAGCGACGTCGGCCTGGATACTGATATGCTTTATCGTGGGGGGTATTCAAATTGTCGTTACGACCTAAACGGGCGATAGCCGGACTCAAGAACTGCGTGCACGGCGGCATCAACCATGCCGAGCTGAAAGCGCTGGGCCTGGACCCGAACAAGATTCTCGACTTCAGCGTCTGCACCAATCCGTTTATGCCGCCGCCGGGAATAAAGGAAAAGATGAGCGCGATACCCGTCGAGCAATACCCCGATTCCCGGGCTACCGAACTGCGAGAGCGGCTTTCGGAAAGGCTGGGAATATCTCCGGAGAATATTTTAGTCGGCAGCGGCACCACCGAGTTGATACGGCTCATCGCCCTGACTTATTTCCGGCAGGGAGACGCTGTGCTACTCCTCGAGCCGACCTACGGTGAGTATGAAATCGCCTGCCGACTCGCCGGGGCACGGCCGGTCAAACACCGCGCCAGAGAAAGAAATAATTTCACGCCGAAGATAGAGGAAGTCGGCGGACTTATCAGGCAACATCACCCACGAGCGGCCTTTATCTGCAATCCCAATAATCCCACGGGGAAATACCTTTCACGTAACGATATTGAGAAAGTCCTGGACGGAATGGGCGATAACCTGCTTATCCTGGACGAGGCTTATATCGACTTTGTCGAAACGACCTGGAATCCGTTCGACCTTACGGAGCGGGACAACGTGGTCGTCCTGCGCTCCATGACCAAGGACTACGGCCTGCCCGGCCTGCGTCTGGGCTATATGGTCGCCCGTAAAGAGATTATCGATAGCCTGCGGCCGGCCCTGCCGCCCTGGAACGTCAATGCCATCGCTCAGAAGGTGGGGGTAGCCGTCCTGGAAAAGGATGAGTACCTCAGGCAGAGTCTGCAGCAGGTACGGGAAGCCAAACGCTTCCTTATTACCGAACTCGCAGGGCTTGGCTTCAAGGTGCTGCCTTCGGACGCCAACTACTTCCTTGTTAAGGCGGGTAACGCCACGGAGCGCCGCCGTTCCCTGCTGAAAGAGGGTATCATGGTGCGCGATTGCACGTCTTTCGGCCTGCCGGAATATATCCGCATATCCCCCCGTACCCTACCCGAGTGCCAGAGATTCATAGAAGTTATCGGCAAGATGTTAAAGGCCGGGGAATACCAGAGTTAAGGTGATATGAAAACCCAATACGTATATAATGGAATTTATATACTATTTGGAGGGTATTAATATGACTGCAAAAAGTAAGACTAAAGCAAGTGCCGGGGTACAGGAGCTTTTAGCGAAGCTGGATGTCGACATGGTAGGTGTCACACGCCTGAACGATTTACAGGGCACCAAGCTTAAAGAACAAGCCTTAAGACTATTACCATCGGCGCGTTCTATTGTAGTTCTGGGTGCGGAGGTCTACCCCGAGTTTTTGGCCCTCACCACGCCGGAAACGGTGACAGGCGCGGCTAACCCGAATGACCTTTACATCCGGCATGTTGAATATTTAGCCGGCGGGCTGAACAGGGCCGCCTACGAAATCGCCGGAGTTTCACGTCAGGCCGGACTGAAGGCGCTGCCCCTCCCCTCCCGGAACGTACCTACCGACCGCAGGACACTGGAGTCGATAATTTCCTACAAGCATGCCGCCGAGGTCGCCGGACTGGGCACTATCGGCATGAGCAGTCTGCTGGTAACACATAAATTCGGTCCCAGGGTCCGTCTGACAGTGTGTCTCACCGAAGCTACCCTGAAATCCACGGCAAATGAGTCTTCTCCCGTCTGTCGGGACTGTAATATCTGTATCTCCAAGTGCCCGGCGCATGCGCTGGACTGGCCGAAAGAGGGAGAGCCCTACGCCATTAACAAATTTGCCTGCCGGGAATATCTCGAAGCCGCCGGTGGTTGTTCCGAGTGCGTGAAGCAATGTCCCGTGGCGTCGCTGAAATACACATAACTCAACAAAGGAGTTTTCATGAATATTCTGACGCGTACCATCGAGAAGATAAAACCCCTGGCTCAAGCGGCAATGGAGGAAGTCCGCGCCCGCCAGGACACGCTGACCAAGCCGGCGGGCAGCCTGGGCAGGCTGGAGGAACTGTCAATCCAGCTGGCCGGTATCCAGGGTAAAGCCAAGCCGAGCATCGAGAAGAAAGCCATGATTACCATGGCCGGCGACCACGGCGTCGTCGACGAAAAAGTGGGCAACTGGCCCCGCGAAGTGACCGCCCAGATGGTTCAAAACTTCCTGCGGGGCGGGGCCGGCATCAACGTGCTGGCGCGCCAGGTGGGAGCCAAGATAATCTTCGTGGACATGGGAGTAGCCAGCGACCTCAAGCCGCACCCGCAGCTTATCGTCAGGAAAGTCGGTTACGGTACGAAGAACATGTGCCTCGGCCCGGCCATGACCGCGGAACAGGCGGTGCAGGCTCTGGAGGTCGGGATAGACATCGTCGGCGGGGAAGCGGACAAGGGACTGGATATCGTCGGCACCGGCGATATGGGCATCGGCAATACCACGTCCAGCAGCGCTATCTTCGCGGCTATGACCGGCAAGCCGGCTCACGAGGTTACCGGGCGCGGCACCGGCCTGACCGATGAGCAGCTTGCCCATAAAATAGACGTCATCGAACGGGCGCTAAAGGTTAATAATCCAAACCCTTCCGAACCCCTTGAGTTACTGGCAAAAGTCGGCGGATTCGAAATCGGGGGGCTGGCGGGGGTTATGCTGGGAGCAGCATCAAGACACATTCCGGTGGTCATTGACGGCTTTATCTCCGGGGCGGCGGCCCTTATTGCGACGGCACTGTCGCCAGAGGTCAAGGAATACATTATCGCCGCCCACGTTTCGGCGGAAGCCGGCCACCCGGCCATGCTCGAACATATGGGACTGAAGCCGCTGCTGAATCTTGATATGCGACTCGGTGAAGGCACCGGCGCGGCGCTGGGCATATTTATCGCCGAGGCCGCCGCCAGGACACTTAACGAGATGGCTACCTTCGCCGAAGCCGGCGTTTCGGAAGGAGACTAAGCAGAGTCGTGAGTTTCTTAGCCGCCATACAATTTTTAACGAGTATCCCGATTCCGGTAAAGCGTGAACTCAGCCCGGAGACTCTGGGGCGCGCCACGGCCTATTTCCCGGTGGTCGGCCTGATTATCGGCCTTATTCTGGCTGGCCTTAACTGGCTGTTGCTCTTAATTTTACCCCCGGCTTTAGTCAACGCCCTGCTCGTCGTGGCCCTGGTGATACTTACGGGAGCCTTGCACCTGGACGGCCTGGCAGATACCTGCGACGGCATCGCCGGACACAAGACGGCTGAGGAAAGATGGCAGGTCATGCGGGACAGTCGGACGGGTGCCTTCGGGGTGGTAGGCATCGTCCTCCTGTTGCTGGTCAAGTACGTCACTTTGAACAATATCCCGTCAGAGTTTATGACAGCCGTGCTGATTTTCATGCCGGTGGTCAGCCGCTGGGCTATGGTCTACGCCATTTTCGTGTATCGATACGCCCGGCCCTCGGGACTGGGGACCGCCTTCAAGCAGGCGACCCGCTGGCCGCAGTTTACCGCCGCCACGGTAATCACCCTCGCCGTAGCATTGGCCCTGTTTCCCCTGTTTTCACTGGCGGGCTTACTGCTTATTTGCGGTATCTTTATCATCACCACAGCACTAGCTTTCTACCTCAAGTACAAATTCGCCGGACTCACCGGCGATACCTACGGAGCGATTAACGAGGTGGCGGAGGTGATGATACTCGTATTTGCCATTCCGATTTTCAACTATGTGGGGCCGATTTAACTGGAACTGTGAGTATGAAAAAAGCCAGAACGCTGATGATACAGGGGACAACCTCCTCGGCGGGGAAGAGCATTATGGTGGCCGCCCTCTGCCGCATCTTCCGCCAGGACGGCTACCGCGTCGCGCCGTTCAAGTCACAGAACATGGCGCTCAACTCCTACGTCACCGCCGAGGGCGGTGAAATCGGGCGGGCGCAGGTGGTACAGGCGGAGGCCGCCGGTATCGCGCCCACGGTGGACATGAACCCGGTGCTGCTCAAGCCAACGACGGACAGCGGCTGTCAGGTTATCGTGCTGGGTAAGGTGACCAGAACGATTTCCGCCCGCGAATATTATAAATATACTCCTTCCCTGCTGGAAACGGTATCGGCTGCCCTGGAGCGACTCCGTGCCGCTTACGACATCATCGTCATCGAGGGAGCCGGCAGTCCGGCGGAGATAAACCTCAAGGACAGGGAAATAGTCAACATGAGAATCGCCAAGATGTCCGGCACTCCGGTGCTCCTGGTCGGGGATATCGACCGGGGAGGCGTCTTCGCCTCTCTCGTCGGCACGCTGGAGCTGCTGGACGAGGATGAACGGAAACTCGTCAAAGGCTTGATAATCAACAAGTTCCGCGGCGACGTCACCCTGCTCCAGTCGGCCCTGGAGTTCCTGGAAGAACGTACCGGCAAGCCCGTGCTGGGCGTGGTGCCCTACTTCCGTGATATCCGCATCGCCCAGGAGGACTCGGTCTATCTCGACGAAAGGCCGGAGAACGCGGCCACCGGCGACCTGGATATCGCCGTTATCCGCCTGCCCCATATCTCCAATTACGATGATTTCGACCCTCTGGAAGAGGAAGGCTGCATGGTTCACTACGTCACCCAGCGCTTCGAACTCGGCAATCCGCACCTTATCATCCTGCCCGGCACCAAGAGCACCGTCGCCGACCTGGCTTACCTGCGGCATTCGGGGCTGGCGACGAGTATCCTTGCCAGAGCCAGGGCAGGCACCCCCGTGGTGGGCATCTGCGGCGGCTACCAGATGCTGGGGCAGAAAATCCTCGACCCGCAGAGAGTGGAATCGGACAACACGGAAGTCGCCGGACTGGGACTGCTCAACGTGGTCACGGACTTCGTCCCGGAGAAGTCCACCACACAGGTCAGGGCGCGGGTGCTGGCCGACCTCGGGCTGCTGGCCGGAACGAAAGGACAGGAACTGACCGGCTACGAGATACACATGGGACAGACCCGGAGCGAGGAGGCAACCAGCGCCTTTCAAATAATCGAGACGCCGCAGGGAGCCGCCGACTACGCCGACGGCGTCCTGAATCCCCAGGGCATGGTACTGGGTAGCTATATGCACGGACTTTTCCACAACGATGACTTCCGGCAGACCTTTCTCAACACCCTGAGAAAGTACTGGGGGCTGGCCGAAAGTACGGGCGATGCCACTATCAACAAAGATAAAGAGTACGACAAGCTGGCGGAACTGGTTCGCCAGAGCCTGAACATACCAGAAATCTACCGGATTATGGAGGCACAGGTTTGAAAAGCACCCTCATTATCGGCGGCGCCCGCAGCGGCAAGAGTACTTACGCTCAGGAACTGGCACTAAAAACAGGAGGGGCGGTGCTTTTCGTGGCTACGGCAGAGGCCGGCGATGAGGACATGAAAAAGCGTATCGAGATGCACCGCAAATTAAGACCGCCCGACTGGGTAACCCTTGAGGCTACCACCCATATCGGCAGCCGGATTATCAAAAATATCGGCAAAGCTCAGACGGTAATCATAGACTGCATCACGCTCCTGATTAATAACATCTTCATGCAATACGATGATAAGACCGATGCCGACCTCGCGGAAAAAGAGGTCGTGGCCGAGATTAAAGAACTGCTGGACTGCATCGGCCGGTCGGACGCCCGCTTTATCATCGTCACCAACGAGGTCGGACTCGGCCTGGTACCCGCCGACCGGGTAAGTCGGCTCTACCGCGATGTGCTCGGCAGGGCCAACCAGATGCTGGCCGACCACGCCGACGAGGTCTATCTGCTGGTGGCCGGCATACCGTTAAAGGTGAAAAATGCAGGAGATTGACAGTTAACTAGCAGTTGTATAACATAGCTTATTGACCGACCCGAAACTTTCGGGTAACGCTAATTCTAAAGAGGTGACGGATATGCCCTATTACGTGATGCTGACGAAGCTAACCGACGCAGGAAGAAAAACAATCATGAAGAACCCCGGTAGAATCTGGGAAGTAAACAAAGAAGTAGAGGACATGGGGGCTAAAATATTGACCCAGTACGCCCTTCTGGGCGAGTATGATTTCATTAATATCCTCGAAGCGCCCAATAATACCGTGATAGCCAGAGTTGCCGCATCACTGGGCTCCCGCGGAACCATGACGCCATTGACACTCTCGGCGATTACCATCGAGGACCTGGTTAAAGAAATACAGATGGCTAAAGCCCTGGAATAACAGATATTAAATTTTTCATAGACTGAAATAAACCGGGCTCCGGTTTGACTCCAGAGTCCGGCACTGTTATGGTGGAGCCGGAATAGATTATGAGACTTGGTCCGCTGGAAATCATCCTCATCGTAGTCGTTATTATTGCCGTCGCGGTGATAGCGCGCATTATCCGGACCGGCCGCGGTGCCGCCGGAGAAAACAGGGTATCAACTTCAGACGTCACCGCAATCCCGCCCGGAAAAAACAGGCTGTGGGGATTTTTTAACAGGACGGGCATCGTCCTGGTCATCGCCGGTATCGCGGGTTTAATTGCCGCCGCCAGCCTGTTCCGGTGGGTCTTACAGAGCTATCTCTGGGCATCCATCCTTATCACCGTCGGTTTTATATTAGTACTTCTCTCCAGAAGGAAACGGTAAAGACGCCATGCCCGCTCCTCTAAAACCCCTTAAATGGTACAAAGAACTGGCCGGGAAGAAAGGCCGGCTCAACGCCGGGGCTTTTTCCGTGGAGGGGGACAGAGCCATCCGGCAGATAATGAGCGTTCACCCGGACGAGATAACCGAGATACTAGCCATCGAAGAACCACCGCCCGCCTACCGCGACTATCCCGTGCGCCTAGTTACCGAGAGCCAGTTCCGCTACATCAGCAGCACCAAGACGCCGCAGGGGGTCATGGCCGTTGTCCGCACACCGGAGGATATTTACTCGGTCCGCCTGCCGCAGGATGCCGGCAAAAAAATCCTCCTGCTGGAAGGCATCCAGGACCCCGGCAATACGGGCACCCTTATCCGCACGGCGGCTGCTTTCGATTTTTCCGGCGTGATTCTGACGGAAAACTGCGCCGACCCCCTGGCGCCGAAGTGCGTGCAGTCGACGGCAGGCACGGTACTTTCCGTATGGCTCAGGAGAACGGCGCAATATCTGGAACTCGTCCGGTCACTGCGGCGGGACGGCTATAGCCTGATAGCCGCCGAGCTTAATGGTTCCGATGAATCTTCGGCTCTAAAGCAGGAAAAACTGCTGCTGGCCCTGGGCAACGAAGCCGCCGGACTCACGCAAGCGGTGCTGGATGAGGCCGATTACCGGCTAAGAATCCCCACGGCGCAGGACAAAGCGGAATCGCTGAACGTGGCGGCGTGCGGTGCTATCCTGATGTATTTGAGTTCAGAGATATAAAAATCCCCGGACTTGCTCCGGGGCTCCATTATTATCTGGTGGAGACGGGGGAGGGTCGAATTCCTCTTCAAGCTAACGACATTTATAAGCTGATACCAGAGTTGCTGGACCGATTAATAGAACTTGGAGAGATTTCGAGGCAAATCAAGCTCACAATTGGTGGTAACGGCTCCAGCAACTCTGGGAAAATGCATATCAACTTATTGAACAGCTACGGGACTGAAGTACGCCAATAGTAAAAACGCCTACTAACAATCTATACGCGCCTTATACAACTGGCTCTATAGGCATCCCTGTTTTAATCTCGATAATCGTAATTGTAAATTGTCAGCGAAAACAGGACACTCCATGTAACTTTGACTCGGTATTAGCATCACTACCAAATTAGCCCCTCCGATTGTCACCGGGAGGTTACGGTTCTTAATGATTAATTAACAGTTATTTAATGTATTTTTTATACGGTTGGCACGTCCGTTTTGGACTTTAATTCGCTAACAGTTGACATTTGGCTAATTCAGGTTTATACTTCGTAACGAATACGACAAACGTAAGATATTGGACTTTAGACATTTCATCTTTAAAAGGAGGTGGTCACATGAAATCTCAAGCACTTCAAGAACTGGTGAAAAGAATCTTCAGCGATGAAAAAACCAAACTCCAATTCACATCAGACCCGGATAGCGTTATCTCCCAGTTTGCTTTAACTGACCAGGAAAAAAGGGCGGTGCTGACCGCATATGCAAAACTGGGACTGGTAACCTCAAATTCTCAGCAACTGGAAGCTGCCCTTAAACCAACTTATACTTGGTATTCTCCCATTCCTTAATGTCACTCTGTCATCCTATCATGTGGCAGGAAAGGCAGTTAAAACTTCTAAGAGATGAGATAGAGGCAATTCTAGTTCCTTTATCTGAGATTGCTGGCTTTTCTGATCTGATTAAACAACCTCTAACACAATCCAGGCAAGGATTAGTTATTGGAAGTACAAAACATGACCCCTGGCCTTTGTTGCCTTTGATAGTATGTGAAGCTATATCAGGACAATATAAACACGCTCTTCCAGCAATCGCGGCTCTTCAACTTTTAAGAATTGCAGCCGAGGTGTTTGATGATGTCGAGGATGCGGATTCCTCAATGTCGCTTTCTGCCAGATATGGTTCTGCTATTGCGACAAACGTAGCCACAACCCTTATCATACTGGCAGAGAAAGCGATCACCCGACTCAAGAGAACACGTGTGGAGGATCAAACTATCATCCGCGTGTTTGATACAATTAACTCATGCTATATTACTACTTGCATTGGACAGCACCTAGACCTGTCTCTAATTCCGGGAGAGGGTGTCTCAGAAGAAAAGTACCTAAAAATTGCGTATATGAAATCAGCTTCTACGTTGGAATGTGCATGCTGTGTCGGGACGTCGTTGGCTACTCAAGATCAAGAATTAATAGAGATATTTTCGACATTCGGTCACAATCTTGGTATGGCGTCTCAAATAGCTAATGATATTCAGGGTATATTACAGGGTAGCGATATTATTAAGCGTAAAATTACACTTCCTGTAATTTTCGCCCTAAATCAAGCAGATTATCGAAGACGTAATATTCTTAAACGCGCTTTCGACAATTCAACAGAATCTGCACCCAATTTAACACAAACAAGGGAGTTGCTATTCCGCACTGGTGCTATCAATTATGCAACCGTAAAGATGGAGTTTTATAAACAACTGGCTCAAGATAGCCTTGCCGAAGCAGAAAGGACAGGGGTTAGAGTAGAACGGCTAAAGTTGTTTTTGGAATGAACTCATAGAGGCTATTGTGAATCGATTTGATAATAGATCCCGCGAGCTTCTTACAGAACGGAACCGACTTAGAGAAATCCTATTTTGTATATTTGCTTTATGTATTCTGGTTATTTCTCTAGTCTATTTTTCCCTAAGTATCGGCAAGCCCTATATGGGCTTGATACTTTCTAGAGATAATAAAGAGTGGCTAGTTTCAGATCTAGACCCCAACGGACTAGCGATCGAAGCTGGAATTAATATAGGAGATAGGCCAATAGAAATTAATCAACAGCCAGCATCAATATTTCTTGAGAAATATATGAATTCCGGTGTGGTTTATGGTAACTCAATTAAGGAGTTGACCGTAATAGATGAAGACAGACAGTTTAAGTCAACATCTCTTGAAGGCAACCAGCAATCTGATGGAGCACTGGCTGAATTTATATCGTTGTTAATTGTCTCACTGATATTCTGGATAACAGGATTCTACGTATTCTTTAAAAGACCGCAGAGTATTACCTTCATGCTATTCTGCCTATGTGGTATAGTTTTTGGATTAGCTGTTAGTGCCGGCATAGCTACAGAAATAGCGATTCCTTTGGCACTACAGCTTGGAGTTGCCGCCGCTATTGTTGGCCCGTGGTTACTCTTGCACCTTTTCCTCATTCTACCCGAGGAACGTGCCCGACTTCGCAATAATCGCCTTATACTTCTTATCTATCTTCCACCAACTATAACGCTGATACTTTTTCTGCTTATTGGTCAAGCTGACGGACAACCATTGCCAGGTTTTCATACTATTAGACTTCTCGTATATGGAGTAGGTTATTTAGCGGTGACTGGAGCGGTTGTTTATAATTATTTTCGTGCTTTTTCTCCTAGAACACGACAACAAATGAAAATAATATTTATCAGTGTCCTGATAGCCCTAGCTCCGTTCTTGCTTCTATACATACTCCCGGAGGCTATATGGGAACAAGCAATCATACCAGCAGGGTTCAGTGTTTTATTTATTGTTTTCATACCTTTGGGAATGGGATACGCAGTTGTCACACAGAGATTATTAGATATTGATATAGTCATTAGACGGGGTTTGGTATATGGCCTAATTACAGTAATAATGGCGGGTATTTTATCAGTTGCCATTTTCTTCATTACAGCTAATTACGCGTCAGTTGGAATTCCAGTGCAAATTCTTGTGGCGTTAGTATTGGGTGGCATAGCGACAGCTCTTTTCGGCCCGATAAAAAAATGGGTTGAAGCCCTAGTAGACAAGCTCTTCTATAAAGACAGATATGACTACCGCCAGATGATCCAGAGTTTAAGTAATTCTTTAAATTCAGTTAAAGACTCTACATATGTATCACGTCTTATAGTCGGGGCAACAGTGCAGACATTAAATTTAACGGGTGGTTGCCTGTTTATCAGCACACAATCTGGTGCGTATGAAAGAGGCGCAGCCCAAGGTACATTTGCTAAGAGAAGTCAGCAGAAAAAATTACTAACTATAATATCACAGCGGAACCTAAGTATTGAATTTCCCGCTTCTGCATCAAGTGCCGACCCGAACCTCGCATTTATAATTCCTCTTGTTGCAGCAGATAAAGAAGTTGGCGTTCTATGCCTATCAGAAAAAGTTTCGAGACAGAAATTCTCAACTGATGATATATATTTGCTACAGGGTGTAGCTTCCGTAGCCGCTGTCGCATTACGGAACGCCATGCTAATCCGCGATGTCAGTATCCGGGATACCTTCGTTTCCATTGCTTCTCACGAACTCCGCACGCCGATGACTGCCATTATGGGATATACTGAACTCCTGCTGCAGCGAAATCCGCCCGATACCACTCGGGAGCAGTGGTTAAACAATATTTACGAGAACGGCCAGAAATTAACGGACATGATAGATGACCTTCTGAATGTCACCCGGATTCAATCCGGAAAAGTCAGTATGAAATCAGAAGAAGTCAGGTTACAGGATGTTTTCGAAGAGAGTCTAACGATCATACGAGAAAGCAGTGATAAGCATAAATTTATTGTTGACATTGAACCCGGTCTACCTGCTCTTCTTGTGGACCGCGAGAAGTTTGTTCAGGTTATTGGTAATTTACTCAGTAATGCCGTTAAATATAGCCCGGAAGGTGGACACATTAATCTTGCGGCACGCAAAGACATGGAAAAGCACCGCGTAGCGGTAAGCGTTTCTGATGAGGGGATTGGAATCGGTCCTGAAGATAAAGATACACTTTTCACTACCTTCCACCGGATACAACGGCCCGAGACGCAGGGTATTAAAGGTAGTGGACTAGGTCTCTATATTGCTAAGGAATGGACTGAAGCGATGGGAGGTGAGATCTGGCTGGAGAGTGAATTGAATAAA
>JAUWZF010000163.1 GCA_030615475.1 Dehalococcoidales bacterium
CAGGTGAAGCTGGGAGTTAACCGGCCGGTACCTGAGGCCGATTTCCCATTTTACCTTTCTCCGGTTATGCTCAAGGCTGTCAAAGGCCCCTGCTCCAGCCAAGTTGAGGGCTACCTCCTCCAGCACACCGGTTCGCTCCAGAAAATCGCCGATGGTCTTAAAGCCCCCTTTTTTCCTGCCTTCCTCTATAGCCCCGGTGGCAGCTTCACCCAGCCCCATGACATTCAGTAACCCCAGCCGTACCGCCCCGCCTTCTCCGCTCCCCCGCCTGTCATTCCCGGGCTTGACCCGGGAATCCAGCGGGGTGGGGTGGCTTGCGTTCTGGATTCCCGCTTTCGCGGGAATGACGGAAAGAGAGGCGGGAATGACATTGTGGTGTTCTATCGTGCATTTAGCCCGGCTCACGTTGATATCCGGGTTCAGGACTGTTATCCCGTACCGTTTGGCGTCCTCTTTCAATGTCTCCAGGTTGTAGAAGCCCATCGGCTGCTGGTTGAAGATGGCTATGAAGAACTCCAGGGGGTAATGGTACTTCAGCCAGGCCGCCTGGTAGGCTGTCACCCCGAAGGCGAAGGCATGAGACTCCGGGAACATGTACAGGCCGTTGAATTTCTTGAAGACTTTTTCCGCAGCTTCTTCGCTGACGCTCCTGCTTTTCGCCCCTTCGAGGAATTTCTGACGGTACTGCTCGATAAGTTCTTCGTTATGCTTCCGTCCGAAGGCACGGCGCAGCCGGTCGGCCTCGCCGGGGGCGAACCCGGCAACATCTATCGCCAGTTGGTTTACCTGGTCCTGGAACAGGACGACGCCCAGCGTACGTTCCAGTGCCCGCTTTTCCAGGGGGCAATCATAGGTTACCGGCTTTCTCTTGCTGCGCCGGGCCAGGTACTCCTGCACGCCATGGTTGACGCCTACCCCAGGCCGCACCGCCCCAACCTCGTGGGCCATGTCCAGCAGGTTCCGGGGCCGGAGCCGGGTGATGGTCTGTATCTGAGCCGCCGATTCCACCTGGAAAATGCCGATGGTATCACCCCGGCAGAGCATGTCGTAAACGGCAGCGTCCTCGAAGTCGATACGGGAGAGGTCGATACGCTCCCCGGTACGATGCTTGATGAGTCCGACGGCCTCCTGGAGTTGTGAAAGGGCGCCGAGTGCCAGGAAATCTATCTTGACGAAGCCAGCGTCGTCGATGCTGTCCTTGTCCCACTGGCAGACGTAGCGTCCTTCGATAGCGCCCCGCTGTACCGGCACGATATCTATCAGGGGCGTGGAGGATAGTATCATACCGCCCGGGTGCTGCCCCATGTACTTGGGGAAGCCGTCCAGCTCCGCGGCCAGCCTCACCAGGTCCCGCCAGACCGGGGCGTCTACCTTATCCTTGAAATTGGGCATCTTCTGCATTTTGGCTTCGAGCTTCCGGGCGCTGCCCCAGTCGGCCTGCTTGGCGAGTTGGTCGATTTCCGTCTCCGGCAGGCCCAACGCCTTACCCAGGTCTCTCACCGCTCCTTTAATCTGATAGGTAGCGATGGTGCCGGTCAGGGCGGCATGCTCCCAGCCCCATTTCTCGTGCGTCCGCAGGATAAGGTCCTCCCGGATGCTGCGGGGAAAATCGAGGTCGATATCCGGTACGTTGGTCATGATGTCATCGGGAAGAAAACGCTCCAGCGACAGGTTATATTTGAGGGGGTCGATGTGGGAAAGGCCGATGAGGTAGCCCACCAGCAGGGCTACCGAGGAGCCGCGCCCCCTCCCCGGTGGGTTCTCCTCTAAAGATAAAGATGGGTCGCTCAGTCCCTGGTCTATCATCACCTCCCGCCCCAGCTTGATAACCTCGTGGTAGAGCAGGAGGAAGCCTGCCAGGTTATACTTGTTAATCAGCCGGAACTCCTCTTCCAGCCGCTGTTTTACTTCAGGAGTAATAGCCCCGTAGCGCCGCACCGCCGCCTCATGGCACAGCTTTTCCAGGTAGCTCTCCGGGGTATGGCCTTCCGGCGCCGGGTAGTCGGGGAAGGCGTAGCCGAGGTCTTTTGTTAAATCCAGGATGCAGCGCCCGGCGATTTCCAGAGTATTGGACATGGCTTCCGGGCATTCCCGGAACAGGCTCTCCAGTTCCGACTGCGGCCGCAGGTAAAACTCGGAGTTGGGCCGCCTTTCCCGGTGCGTTTCCTCCAGGCTTTTGCAGTTCTTGACGGCCACCAGGCAGTCTTGGAGCTGATGCCTTTCCCGGACATGGTAGTGGACGTTACCCGTCGCCGCCACCCTGGCGCCGGTTTCCCCAGCCAGTTTCAAAAGCCCTTTGTTTCGCTCTGTATCGCCGTAGACAAGGTTCTGCTGGAGCTCCAGGTAGTAGTTGTCCCGACCGAACCACTCCAGGTACTGCTGAATCAGGTTATGTGCCTCTGCAAAGCGCGACTTGCTGACCAGCTGCGCTAGTTCTCCCCTTGAACAGCCGGACAAAGCAATCAGCCCGGACGCGTGTTCCGGTAGGAGTCCGGGAGGCAGCTCGGGTTCGTTGCGCTCGCCGGAGGCATGGGCGGCGGTAATGAGGCGGCAGAGGTTAGCATAGCCTTTTCTATCTTTAGCTAACAGAGTGATGTGGTAGCCGCCTTTAAGCGTTACCTCTGCGCCGATGATGCCCCGTATCTCCAGGGAACTGGCCAGCTGGGAGAAGCGCATCGCCCCACACAGGTTATCGTGGTCGGTGACGGCCAGGGCGCGGTAGCCCAGGTCCTTCGCCCGAAGGAGCAGTTCCTCCAGTGAGGAGGCGCCGTCATGAAACGAATAATAACTGTGGCAGTGGAGTTCAGCGTAATGCATGGTCGTATCCTAATATGACTGCCGGTACCAGCAACCGGTGACGAGGTCTTTGTAAAGCACCAGCCGCTGCCCGGAGGCGAGGCGGACGGCGTAATAGAGGCGCGCTACCGGCTCGCTGCGCCACCACTCGTCGTCGAGGCGCCACCGGTCCTCGATAGCCGTGATGGCCGGCTGTCTTTTTCCCCTGACCGCCAACGGGAGTCCGGCGGCGTCTTCTTCTACCCGTACCGACTCCGGGACGTTTACCGGCCGGTAGGTGTCAGCGCGTAGCGTCGTTCCGGTATTCTGGACCATGGCTCGACTTCCTTCACCTTATATATTTGCGGGTTGCCCAGTCTCAATTCAAGCTGCTTGATATCCTCCATCAGGTGGTCTTTCGCCCTGATTTCAGAAAGCAGGCTTTTCTGCCGACCGCGGGGGTAGCCCAGCCGGTTAATCCTCATGCCTACCTGCTCCACCGGCCCGGGCTGGGGATAGTCCTCCAGAATGCGCTTGATACGGGAGAGAGTAGTTCTTATATCCATAGCCGGCTCTTTAAACTGGATGGTTCGCTCCCAGCTCTCCGCATTCCAGGTACGAGTCCACAGGGTGAGGCTGCGGATGCCCTTTCCCTTAAGGCTGCTCCTGGTAAAAACCTTGGAAAGCAGCGACTCTACTGCCAGCAGTATGGCCTCCAGGGAGACCGTCACCGAAGACAGCGTGGTGCTCTCATCGATAGCTTTTTCCATAAACCGGGGGTACAGGGGCGTATCGTCATGGCCCCTGGCGAGTTCCCATATCCTACTGCCCTCCGGGCCAAACTGAGCCTGGAAAGGGCCAGGGGGTAGCGCCGCCACCTGCCCGAGGGTATGCATCCCAAAGTCGTGCAGCTTGCCCTTGCTCTTGGTTGATACTGGCAGCACGTCACAGGGAAGGTCCCTGAGAAAGGTGGCGACATCGCCGGTCAATACCTGCCGCCCGCCGGGAGGGCTTCGGCGGGCGGCCAGATGCGCCAGGAA
>JAUWZF010000166.1 GCA_030615475.1 Dehalococcoidales bacterium
TTTAACCCAATATGACGAGGAAGAGAATATGATTGTTGCCAAGCAATCGGGGGCCTTCGGCTTTATTCCCAAAAAGGCCGCCAGCACAGACCTCATAAGTGGTATAAGATATGTAAGCCAGGGGAAATATTACCCCACGTCTTTTGCCGAACTGGTTATCAAACAAAATTAAGAGTCGTGACGGTAGTTAGGCATTCAGACTAGCTACGTTGCGGAACTTGGTAAAGCGCCAAGTTTCACAATAGCCTGTATTGTGCATAGGAATAATAATAGCTTACTTTGTTCAATGAGAAAAAGAAATGGGCTAGAAATTCTTAGTCCTAAAATCCTTTTTCGGTTAGTGAGATATAGTTCAAATCCAGCTTGAGCTATTTCGCAGCTACGAAAAGACTATCTAAATAGTCTTTCTTGAATTCTTATCAGGAAATTCAAAGGATTCAACTTACCACCGTAGAAGTGTGTGAAATGTTGAGCCCCTCTTGGAGGATAAACTCTGTTATGTTGAATTATCAACCACTTATTTGCTAACGGATTTGCTAACGAACTGTGTGGGACGGGGTGTTACGGGACGGTATGAGAACCCTTGATGATACCCCATTTTAGATACAAAACGGGGCCCAGTGACACCCGAAAACACGGGCCGGGACGGCCTGCAAAGGACTGCAAAACCCCTATTCGGCGGTTCGAATCCGCCCGTCGCCTCCATCTTCTTTAAAAAACTCCCAAAAAAGCGGGCTACCGGACTATCCGGCAACCCGCACCTTTCACGCCCCGCCCTCTCTTTATAATAAACAGGCTTCTATTTCATCCTCGTAAACGACCACCTCTTTCCTGTTCACACCGACACGCACGTTATAGATATAAAAGATCTGGCCGGTCCGCGGACTCATCCAGTAGTAATCGGAAACTTCCCCAACCTGACCTGCGTACAGGTTGATATCATTTTCCCGCTGAGATACGCTCTGTTCGCCGGTAGGTCGTATAATAACCTTCTGCCCCACCGCGTACCTGGGCCCCACGGCATTGTCCTTCATAGTCATTTGCGCATAATAATACTTTAATGACGCTTTTGTCAATACTTTATCATGCAATTTTATACAATTTTTATATCAAACAGATGCCATCCGTTCCGGCAACTACTAATGCCAGCCATAGCCCTGGCGCAGGCCCCGTACGTAAGCCGCCTGGCCGGCATGCTGCAGGCCGTCGCTCAATGTGCCGATAAGCATCATTCCGCGCGTTGGCGGCGGCTTGAAAGGCGTGCCTTCAACCACCTTGTCCAAATCGGCCTTTTTCAGGGTGGGGAAATACTTCTGCGACCTTTCCAGCACTGCCTTGTGGTAACCGAGCAGCGTCCTGACATCGGGAGATATGAACGTGGCCAGGTCCGCCGGCTTAGCGCCCATCCCGGCGTCTTTGGGGTCGGCAGGCCTGCCGAACTTCTTATGCCATCCGTCCTTAATCCACAGCTGCTCCGCACCCATAAAAGAAGAAATTTGAAAGTCCTGCCAGCGCGTCAGGTGCCAGACCAGCCAGCCGATGCTGTTACAATCGGGGTTGGGCTGCCAGTTCAGGTCCTCTCCGTTAAGCCCTTCCAGGGTGTATTCCAGCGTTCTCAATATGCCCCCGTAAGCGCCCGATAAAAAGTCATGCGTTTCCATAGATACCTCCCTTTCTAAATGATGGAGTAACGGCAATACCCGAAATTTGTATTGCTTCTCAGTACGATATTATATTTTAGGCATAGAAATAAGTAAGTTTCAAATAGACCGTTGGGGCACTCCTTGACACCCCTATCTCCAGCACCTACAATTACTCTGGAAGTGCCGGGGTGGCGGAATTGGCAGACGCAACGGACTTAAAATCCGTCGGAGAAATCCTTGTGGGTTCGAGTCCCACCCCCGGCATTATATCAGGAGGGTAATATGCCTGTCTGGTTGGTAATTTTAATAGGCTACCTCCTTGGCTCCGTACCCACGGCTTATCTCACCGGGCGCATCCTGAGAGGCAAGGATATCCGTTATATGGGGGATGAGAACGCGGGGGCTGCCAACGCCTACCGCGAGCTGGGTCCCAGGGTGGGCGTGCTGGTGGGCGTCATCGATGCCGCCAAGGGTGCCGCAGTTATCCTTATCGCCCAGGCCGCCAACATGCCTCAGGCTGTCGTTCTATTTGCCGGCACCGCCGCCGTCATCGGCCATAACTGGCCGGTCTTCCTCGGCTTCCGGGGCGGGCGTGGGGTCAGCACCACCATCGGTATATTGCTGGCACTGGTGACGCTACCGATGCTTATACTGGCCCTGCCCACGTTGTTAATCCTCATCTTCAGAAGGAATGTCACCCCGGCTATGGCCTTCCTTTTTATCGTACTGCCATTCGTGGACTGGTGGCTGAAGGTGCCGGGCGTGCTCATCGTTTACGGCATCGCGCTGCCCGCCCTGACGGGAATCACCACCTTCTTCAGGACAAGGCCGAAGGCCGTACGGCAGGCCTGAAAACGCCCCCGCCGATTGACAACAACCGAGCGTATTGCTAAACTGAAACTACGGACACAAGACTATGAGGCCTGATAGCTGTGCGGAGTTTGTCTCCGGGTTTACCTGCCCGGGAAATCAGAGAATCAGGATTTCACAGTGCCGACTGTTTAAACACCAAAGTTCCGGTACGATAAGGGGCTTCATTGACCAAAAAAAACGGGAAGGGTCTGGTCCAGATCTTTACCGGTAACGGCAAGGGCAAGACGACAGCAGCGCTGGGCACCATACTCAGGGCTGCCGGTCACGGCTTAAGAGTATTCATTGTTTTCTTCATGAAGGGCGACTACGAGTATGGTGAATTCAAAGCCCTGCCGAAACTCCCCAATATCGAGATATGCAAATCCGGCTTCCGGCAATTTACCGACCCTCTCAATATCAAGCCGGAAGAAAAAGAGCAGGCTAAATCAGCCCTGGCGGCGGCAAGAAAAGCCATCCTTAGCGGCAGCTACGACCTGGTGGTGCTGGACGAAGTGAACGTCGCCCTGGAATACAACCTCATCGAACTTGACGAAGTCGTTAAACTCATTAAAGACAAACCTCCCCGTGTAGAGCTCATCCTTACCGGTCGCTATGCCGATAATGGACTGATTGAGATGGCCGATCTGGTAACGGAGATGGTAAAGGTCAAGCACCCCTTTGATAAAGGCATCAAGGCCCGAAAGGGCATTGAATATTAATTAAACGGAGGTAATTATGAAGGTTACACTGAGCGTCATTAAAGCTGACATTGGCGGCTACGTGGGACACTCCGAATCACACCCCGATATTATTGCGAAAGCCCAGGAATGCCTGAATAAAGCTAAAAAAGAGGGAATGCTGCTTGATTGTCAGGCAACCAAGTGTGGAGATGACTTGCAGCTCATCATGACGCATCAGAAGGGGACAGGCAACTATGATATCCATAAACTGGCCTGGGATACCTTTATTACCGGCACCGAGCTGGCTAAAAAGATGAAGCTCTATGGTGCCGGACAAGACCTCTTGACCGACGCTTTTTCCGGTAACGTCAAGGGCATGGGGCCGGGGCTTGCCGAGATGGAGTTCGAAGAAAGAATCTCGGAACCGGTCCTTATCTTTATGGCGGATAAGACCTCCGCCGGGGCCTGGAACATGCCTCTTTATAAAATGTTCGCCGACCCCTTTAATACCATCGGACTGGTTATCGCCCCCAGTATGCACACCGGGTATACCTGTGAGGTTCATG
>JAUWZF010000209.1 GCA_030615475.1 Dehalococcoidales bacterium
CAGAAAGAGGTGGCGGAGGCCATCGTGGCCGGGCCCGGCCGGCGGAGTATGCTCAGCATCGGCGTGCAGTTTTACGGCAGGCCGAGTATTGTGACTTACGTGCCCGCGACTTCATTTTACCCGGCGCCGGAGGTCGATTCGGCGGTGGTCAAGATAGATGTCTATCCCCGCCCTCCGGTTGATGTCGATGAAGAGGGGTTCTTTAAGCTGGTGCGGGCCGGCTTCACGGCGGCACGCAAGCAGGTAGCCAACTCGCTGGCCCAGGGACTGAAGCTGCCCAAGGCCGAGGTTCTAGCCTTGCTGGAGAAGGCGGGTATCGACCCCCGACGGCGGGCGGAAACGTTTACCCTGGAGGAGTGGGCAACTCTATGGCGGGTCTTGAATCGAACGGGGGAAGAATAACATGCTGACGGTCAAAGCACCGGCCAAGCTCAACCTGACGCTGGAAGTACTGGGGAAACGCCCCGACGGCTTCCACGAAATCCGCAGCGTGCTCCAGACGATAGATTTGTGTGACACTCTGCATTTCGAGGGCGGAGAAAAAATCACCTTCAATTGCGATATGGAGGGATGGTTGGCAAAAGAAAGCCTGGTCAGCAGGGCGGCGAGTCTGTTGCAGGAGGTTGCCAGGCGGTCTGAGGGGGTGTCAATAAAGATAGAGAAACGAATACCTCTGATGTCGGGACTTGGCGGCGATAGCAGCGATGCCGTCGCCGTACTGCGCGGCCTCAACGAGCTCTGGGGACTCGGTCTGTCACGGGAAAAGCTGCCGGGACTGGCGGCGCAGCTGGGCTCGGACGTTTCTTTCTTTCTCCACGGTGGTACGGCCCTGGTTGAAGGGAGGGGAGAGAAGGTATCACCGCTGCCGTCGTTGCCGAATATGTGGGTGGTGCTGGTGGTGCCGGATGTCCCTGGAAAAGCGGGTAAGACTGCCCGGATGTATCAAAGCTTGACAGCGCCCCACTATACCGACGGTAAAATAACGGAAAAATTGGTGGATGTAATTAAGGGGGGAGGTGAATTCAACACGTCAATGCTGTTCAACACGTTCGAGAATATCGCCTTTGACGATTTCAATATACGCCATGCATATGTGGAGCACCTTATCAAGCTGGGCGCTACAAATGTCCATATTGCCGGCTCCGGCCCGACCCTGTTCACTATGCTTGAGAACAAAATCCTGGCCGAGGAACTGTTAGCTCGCTGTAAGAACCAGGGGATGGAGACATACCTGGCAGCGACGATATGAAGAACGTTAGATTCTACGGTAATAAGCCCTATACCGTAGCCGTCGTTCACGGCGGACCGGGCGCGCCCGGTGAGATGGCGCCGGTCGCCCGGGAGCTTGCCTCTGTCACGGGTGTGATGGAACCCCTGCAAACGGTCGCCTCCCTCGACGGGCAGGTGGCGGAGTTGCACGACGTCCTGGAAGAACATGGGAACCTCCCGGTTACTTTGGTGGGGTGGTCTTGGGGGGCCTGGCTCAGCTTTATTTTTGCCGCCCGCTATCCTTCGTTCGTCAGGAAACTCATCCTTATCGCCAGCGGCCCGTACGAAGAAAAGTATGCCGAAGATATTATGCCGACCCGGCTGAACCGGATGACGGAGAAGCAGAGGGCCGAGGTCTTTCGCCTTTCGGAGATCTTAAATAATACGCTCATCGAGGATAAGAACGCAGCTTTCGCCCGATTGGGGGAGATGATTACCATCGCCGACACGTATGAATCCCTTCCGTACGAGAGCGAGGTGCTGGAGTCCCGTTATGATATCTACGATAGCGTCTGGCGGGGGGCCAATGAGCTGAGGGACAGCGGGAAGCTCCTTGAGTTCGGGAGAGAAATACGGTGTTCGGTGATAGCCATCCACGGCGACTACGACCCGCGTCCCGCCGAGGGCGTTAGAGTACCGCTTTCGCGCGTCCTTAAAAATTTTAAGTTTATTTTACTGGAGAAGTGCGGGCATGAACCCTGGATAGAGAAGTCCGCCAGGGACAAATTTTATAAAATACTTAAAAATGAGTTAGAATAGCGTAAGTCTGTTTAATAAAGCACAGGGGGTTTTTCATGGCATACGAGACAGAGGACAATTTGCAAAAAGCTTTCGGCGGCGAGAGCAAGGCCAACCGCCGTTACATGTTCTTCGCGGAGAAGGCGGAAAAGGAGGGGTATCCGCAGGTAGCCAGGTTATTCCGGGCGGTCGCCGAGGCGGAAACGATACATGCCCGGAACCACTTAATGGCTATAGACGCAATTGGCTCTACCAAGGACAACCTGCTGGCGGCTGTAATGGGCGAGCACGAGGAGTTTACCGTTATGTACCCGGCTTTTATCGAGAGGGCGGAGGAAGAAAAAAGCGAACGGGCCAAGCGCACATTTAGCTGGGCCAACGAGGTGGAGAAAATCCATCACGGCTACTTCGAGGCGGCGCTGGAGGCCGTTAAAGAAAGCAAGCAGCCGGAAGATAATACCTACTACGTCTGCCAGGTCTGCGGCAATACCGTCACCGGGGAACCCCCGGAAAAGTGCCCCGTCTGCGGGGCGCCGTCCAGGGCGTTTAAGAAGATGGAGTAAGGGGGACTAACCACCACCCCTCCCCCTCGCTGTTATCTTTTCCCACCCTGGCCGCCCTCGCACCATCAGCGGCTTATCCCGTGGGTTCTTACCCCGCCACCTCACAGGGGGAGTGCGTAGCGAGAGGGGCACCAGCCCCTCTTAAAATACTTTCCCCCTCTCCAATCAAAATATCTGTCGGTATAGCATGATGCTCAGATTGGAGAGGGGGATAAAGGGGGTGAGGTAAAATTATTTTCCCATCAACCTTTTTACCATCTCCTCCTCTTCATGTTTGCTGTTTATCTTGCCGTCCAGTCTGGCCTCGCGGAGTGTTTGCAGGACCTCTTTAATCTTCGGACCCTGAGGCACGCCCAGTTTTTTCAGGTCTTCTCCGCTGAGGGCCGGATTCACATGGCGCAGTACGTTGAGGTAAAGCTCGATGTGCTCGGCGGCGTTGGCGGAGCCGGCACCCAGTGTGATGGCCGTAAGCACCGTCAGGCCGTAGCCGTGCAGGAGGTCGTAGAGAACGCTC
>JAUWZF010000023.1 GCA_030615475.1 Dehalococcoidales bacterium
GATTGAAACCGAGGCCAACCGCCTGCTCGCCCGAATGACCGATAACCGGATGCACGTAAAATTCGAAACACAGCGGGAGACCAAGAAGGGCACCGTGCAGGAAACGCTGGACATCACTATATCCGACGAACTGGGCACCAGGAACTACGAAATGTTCAGCGGCGGCGAGGCCTTCCGCATCAACTTCGCCATCCGCATCGCCCTGTCACGGCTGCTCACCAAACGGGCCGGGGCGCCGCTGCCTACCCTGATTATCGACGAGGGCTTCGGCACGCAGGACAATACCGGGCTGGAGAAACTTCAAGAGGCGATTAAATCCATACAGGACGACTTCGAGAAAATACTGGTCATTACCCACATGGACGAACTGAAAGACGCCTTCCCTACACGAATCGATGTTACCAAGACCGCCGAAGGCTCGATGATTTCCGTGAACTAGTCGTCTAAAGCCCCAGGTGTGGGGCAATCCCCTTCATCGCGTCCAAGCCGATAGCGATGAACTCGTCCAGCTCGAGGCCAATATTGGCGCACCGGGCGATTTGCTCCCGGTTGGCCCCGGCGGCGAAGCTCTTTTCCTTGAACCTCTTCCGCACCGACTTTACTTCGAGACTTTCTATCTTCTTATCGGGTCGCACCAGCACCGCCGCCGTAATCAGGCCGGTAAGCGGGTCGGCGCAGAAAAGCGCCTTCTCCATGCTGGTTTCTGGGGCAACGCCGTGTGTCTCGTTGTGGCAGAGGATAGCATTGGCAATCGATTCGCTGGCCCCCATGTCCCGGGCCAGGTCGGCTCCCAGCTTGCTGTGACTGCTCATGTCGCCTTCGGTAAGCTCGACGTCGATATCATGCAGCAGTCCAGCCAGTCCCCACTCGTTCTCGTCCTCGCCCATACGCCTGGCCAGGGTCCGCATGATGGCTTCCGTAGCTAACATGTGTTTTACCAGGTTGCCGTTCTCCACGTTAGCCCGGACCGACTCAAGAGCTTCCTGCCGATTCATATACCTCTCCCTATCGTAAATATACAACACGGGGAATTAACAATCAACCGATGCCAACAAAACCACGAAATTTTTTAAAGGGAAACAACTCCTACATAGATTTGAGAAAATAACTTCGAATTGTTTTTAGAGTTATGGTAAGTGAGGCTGTTACGGTTATTGATGAGGGGTGTGATTGAATGTGAAATTGGTGACATTGAAGAGTTGACTTTTTATAGTTCGATTTGTTTTGGGAAAACAATTAATTGAAAAAATGGGGTTTTGTCGCGGTTTTAAGGCCAAGGTATAAATGGTGAGGGATTTGACAAAAAGCAAGGTCAGTGCATATCATTTTACGTAGTCCGTATAGTAATTAGTGAACCTATCCCCCTGTGTCCCCCTTCCCTTAAGGATTGATGAAGGGAAGGGGGAATAATTGGAAAGAGGGGCTTCGCCCCTCTTAGACGCCCCGCTTCTGGGGGTGGGGGGATAAAACTACGGGATAAGCAGAGGATAGTGCGAGGGCGGCCTGGGTGGGAATAGATAACACCGTGGGCGAGGTAGAAGCTATGGGAGAAACTTAATAAAAAGGAAGGCTACTCCCCCGTTTGAAATTATGACCGGATGAAATCCCTGAGATAAATAAGCGCGTGGCTGATTATTCTCCTGGTCATTTGCGGCAACCTGGCCGGGTAGTTGGCCTTAATCGTTCCCTGGTTCGAGGCTGCATCGACGGCTATATAGGCGGCGTCTCTCGCGTTATCCTCAGCATCTCCAGCATATCCGTCTATGGCAATGCCGACATCCGCGGCGAACTCCCGGCGTGCCTGATTCGCCATCCTTGCCGCTGATTCGGCGCCGACTTCAGCGGCATTAGCCGGCATAATTATGCCGCCCCGGAAGAAATTACGACTCTCCGGAACTCCCGATAAAGCACATGCCAGCAGACCGCCGGTGATAGATTCGGCTACCGCCAGCGTCATATTCCTGGAGCACAGCAACTGGCCGATTATCCCTTCTAAAGTCTCGTCGTCGACGCCCCATATGTAGTTGTCCAGTATCCCCCTGATATCTTTTTCACGTTCCGTAATCAGGGCGCCGGCCGCCTCCTCCGTGTCTGCCTTCGCCGTAATACGCAGGCGTATACCCTCCGGCCCGGCATACATCGCCAGTGTCGGATTGGCCGTCGATAGAAAAGGGGCTACCATCTCGTCAACTTTAGCTTCGGATAGTCCCCATGTTTTTAGCGTCCGCGATACGATAATGGCATCGCTCTTTGCCTGCAGTCGCGGCAGCACCTGGTTTGTCCACATACTCTGCAACTCGGCGGGGGGACCGGGCAGGGTCACGATAATCCGACCGTCTTTTTCCACCCACCATCCCGGAGCCGTGCCCGAGTAGTTACGCAGGGCTAAAGCGGACGGAATTACCGTTGCCTGCCTGAGATTATTTTCCGGCATTTCGATACCGCGTCGCGAAAAGAACTCGATAAGCTCTTTCTTTAAATCGGGGTCTACGGTCAGCTCTTCCCCTAACAGCCCGGCGATGACATCCCGCGTGATATCCCCCTGAGTCGGGCCGAGACCGCCAGTGGTGATAATCAGGTCCGACCGGTCCCAGGCCTGCTTGAGGACTCCGGAATACCTCTGGTAATTATCGCCGACCGTCGAGGAATAATAGAGGTTTATCCCCAGTCCTGCCAGCTGGTCGGCAAGGTAGGGCGTATTGGAATCGGTTATCTCACCGAGTAGCAACTCGGTGCCGCTGGTGATAATTTCGGCTTTCAGCATCTCTAAATAGAATTATAGCATAACGCACGGATAGCTTTATTAATTTATTTCTACCTCACCCCCTTTCTCCCCCGCTTCTGGGGGTGGGGGGATAAGACTGCGGTATACGCAAAGGATGGTGCGAGGGCGGTTAGGGTGGGAATAGATAACACAGGGGGGTGGGGTAAGGGAGAGGGGCTACTCATCCTTTTTACGCTATATATAAATACCTGTTGACAGCCGTTGCAGAAGTGACTAGACTAGAGTCCTAATTCATAACCAGCCTGCTTTGAAGAAAGGGGGAATCATGAGACGTGTTGTTACCGGACACAGGAACGGTAAATCCGTTATCGTAGATGATACAGAATTCCCATCGATGGAAATCCCGGCACATAATCTCATTGGTGGGTTAACGTTGACCCATTTCTGGGAGACAGATGGAATACCTACCATACCTCTGGAGGAAGGAGACTATAAAAAACAACTCGCCTTTAAATTTCCAGAACCCGGCGGAACACGAGCAGGACTAGCATGGTTTCCGCCGGACGAAGAGATATTCAATAAAGCCAGAGAACTAAATATGGACCCGGAAAAAGTCTGGCGCGAGGCTACCGGAGATGATTGGGGAATGCAAACCACCGACTCCGTAGACATCGACATTATTCTCTCCGGGGAGCTATGGATGGAGCTCGATGACGGCGCGGAAGTGCACCTCAAACCGGGCGACTGCGTGGTGCAGAACGGTACACGCCATGCCTGGCGAAACCGGGGTACCGAGACCTGCGTTATGGCTTCCTTTATAATGGGTGCTAAACGCAGATAGAACACCGGGTAATATTAGCTCTTTACCCCCACCTTTTTCTTCCCCCTCAGCATTCTCTTCAAATACTTACCGGTAGCCGATTCCTTTTTACGGACTATCTCCTCCGGGGTGCCGGTGGCGACGATATAGCCGCCCTTGTCGCCGGCGCCGGGGCCTAAATCGATAATATAGTCGGCGTTCTTAATCACGTCCAGGTGGTGCTCGATGACAATCACCGTATTGCCGGCGTCCACGAGACGCTGGAGCACCCTCAGAAGAGCCGCGATATCCTCGAAGGACAGGCCGGTGGTAGGCTCGTCCAGGATATACAGCGTGCTGCCCGTCGAGCGCTTGGACAGCTCGGTGGCGAGCTTGACCCGCTGCGCCTCACCGCCGGACAGTGTGGGCGCCGGCTGCCCGAGGTGGATGTAGCCGAGCCCGACATCGTTAAGCGTTTCCAGCTTGCTCTTTATCCGGGGGAAATGCTCGAAGAAGTCCAGCGCCTGCGCTACCGTCATGTCCAGCAACTCGGCGATGTTCTTGCCCTTGAACTTGATTTCCAGGGCCTCGCGGTTATAGCGCTGACCGTGGCAGACCTCACAGGGCACGGTGACATCCGGCAGGAACTGCATCTCAATCTCGATATATCCATCGCCGCGGCAGGCCTCGCAGCGTCCGCCCCTGACGTTGAAGGAAAACCGACCCGGCCCGTAGCCGCGAAGTCGCGCCTCGGGGACGGTGGCGAAAAGCTCGCGGACGGGCGTGAATAGGCCGGTATAGGTGGCGGGATTGCTGCGGGGGGTACGCCCGATGGGCGACTGGTCGATGTTGATTACCTTGTCGATATGCTCCGTGCCGATGATTTCATCGCAATCGCCGGCCCTCTCCTTAGCCCGATAGAAGAGCTGGGCCAGCTTGCGGTAGAGAATTTCATCCACCAGACTGCTCTTACCGCTACCGGAAACGCCCGTAATGCAGACGAATTTACTCAGCGGAATATGCACGTCTATGTTTTTGAGGTTGTTCTGGCGGGCACCTTTTATCACCAGTTCCTCACCGTTGCCGGGCCGCCGTTTTTCCGGGAGATGAATCTGCCTGGCGCCGCTGAGGTACTGTCCGGTCGACGACTCTTTACAATTCATAATATCGGACAGGGTACCCGTGGCGACAATCCAGCCGCCGTGCTCGCCGGCGCCGGGGCCCATATCGATAATATGGTCGGCGGCGCGCATCATGGCCTCGTCATGCTCGACGACCAGTATGGTATTGCCCAGGTCTCGCAGGCGCTGCATCGTCTGAATCAGGCGGTAGTCGTCGGCGGGGTGCAGTCCCACCGTAGGCTCGTCGCAGACATAGAGCACGCCCATCAGGCCGCTGCCGATCTGGGTGGCGAGACGGATGCGCTGCGCCTCGCCGCCGCTCAGGGTCATCGAGGCACGGTCGGTGCTGAGATAGTCCAGCCCCACGTCCTTGAGGAAACCCAGTCGCGTCTTGATTTCCTTGAGTATCTGGTGGGCAATCAGCTTCTCCCGTTCGGACAGGACGCTCCGGCTGATTTCATCAACCCACTCCAGCGCCTGCATGATCGACATGGCGGTGACATCCATGATATTCCGGCTCCCGACGGTAACGGACAGCGATTCCGGCTTCAGGCGCTTACCCTGGCAAGCCAGGCACGGCCTTAAAACTATATAACGCTCGATTTTCACCCGTGAATATTCCGACTCCGTATCACGATAATGGCGCTCAAGCGTAGGTATAATACCCTCGAAGCCATCGAAGTGATGTACCATCCTGCCGAAACGATTGCGGTAGGAGTGCACCTCCCCACCCTCACCGTAGAGCAGCAGGTCGATTTGCCTCTTCGTTAAGTCCTTCACGGGCGTGTTCAAGGAAAAATCCTGCGTCCTGGCCATGGGTTCCAGTCGCCAGAGATACCAGTTGTGGGACTGCCAGGGTCGAATAGCGCCCTGGAGGATGGAAAGCTCTTTATTTAAGACAAGGTCGGGGTCAATCTCCTGCTTGTAGCCCAGCCCGGTACAGGCGGGGCAGGCGCCGTGTGGGTTGTTGAAGCTGAAAGTGCGGGGGGCAATCTCGCCCAGGCTGATACCGCATTGGACACAGGCGAAGTGCTCCGAGAAGAGCAGCTCCTCGCCGTCGATGATGGATACCAGCACCACCCCGGCGCCAATCTTGAGAGCGGTCTCCACCGAATCGGCAATACGAGTCTGGTCGCCGATCTGCCCGACGACCAGCCGGTCGATAACGACCTCAATGGAGTGTTTCTTGAATTTATCGAGCTGGATATCGTCCGAGAGGTCATGGATTTCCCCGTCCACCCGAACGCGGGCGTAACCCGATTTACGCAGGTCTTCGAAAACCGACTGATACTCGCCCTTGCGGTCGCGAATCAGGGGCGCCAGAATCATGATGCGGCTTTTTCCGGGCAGCTTCTGGACAGCATCGACAATCTGCTGCACCGTCTGCATGGTAATCTCGCGTCCGCAATTCGGACAGTGGGGGTGACCGATACGGGCGAAGAGAAGCCTGAGGTAATCGTAAATTTCCGTAACGGTGCCGACCGTCGAGCGGGGGTTCTTGCTCGGCCCTTTCTGGTCGATAGATACCGCCGGACTCAACCCCTCGATGTAGTCGACCTCCGGCTTTTCCATCCGTCCGAGGAACTGGCGGGCGTAGGCGGAGAGCGACTCCACATAGCGGCGCTGTCCCTCGGCATAGATGGTATCAAAGGCTAGCGAACTCTTGCCCGAGCCGGAGACGCCGGTGATGACCACCAGCTTATCGCGGGGAATGGTGACATCTATATTTTTCAGGTTGTGCTCGCGGGCGCCTTTAACGATGATAGCATCCGAAGACATGGTAAATACCTCTACTAGAATTGTAGCACCTAGCCTGTAATAACGACAAGGACGGGCTTAGCTTATCTACCTCACCCCCTGACCCCCTCTCCTGACGAGGTGTCACCGGAGAGGGGGAAATAAAAAAGAGGGGCTGGCGCCCCTCTTAGACGCCCCACTTATGGGTGGGGTGGAAGAACAGCGGGATAAGCAGCAGATGATACTGGGTGGCGGGCGGGAATAGATAAGAAACGAGGGGGGCTGGGACGCTGTTTTACCTTTACCGTCGACAATGTTACAATCAGCACAAGATATCGTGAGCAAGAAAGAATACGACACCGAGATAGCACCGATAAACGAACTGCGCCTTCGCCACCTTACCGTAGACGAAGTCCTGCCCAAACTCGACCAGTTCCTGCACGACACCTTCATGGCCGGCCTGATACAGGTCAGGGTAATCCACGGCAAGGGCACCGGGACCCTGCGCCAGACGGTGCGGAGAGTGCTGGGGAGGCACCCTCTGGTCAAATCGTTCCGTGCCGGCGACTACGGGGAGGGGGGAGAAGGGGTAACTATAGTTGAATTAACCGAGAAATAAAAATATAACATCAGGAGGAATTCAGTAATGGCAGAAAGGCAACAGGATATACTGGCACGAAGAGGTCACCTTGGGCCTTACCCGATGGAGGCTTTAAAGCGGGTCGATAAGCCCACCATTAAAATCACGGATAATGTACAGAGGCCTGACGAACGGGAACACGGGTTCGCCCGTGTAATGCGCGGTGAATTCGGGCCTGTTCCGCAGAAAGAAATGGCGCGTTTTGTTCCCAAGTACCCGCTTGGAGCCTCTTTCGCCAAAATGACCATGCCGATGGCGTCAAGTGTAGACGGAGAAGTGGCCCCCGTTAAAGCCCCCATCCCCGAAGACCCGGCAACACTGAGCCAGCACATAAAACAGCTGGGTTACTTTCTCAGGGCTGACATCGTGGGCATCTGCGAGCTGCCCCGGTACGCCGTGTATAGCCACGATATTCAGGGAAATGAGGTGAACCTGGACCATAAAAACGCCATAGTCATAGTGGTCGACCAGGACTACGAGACCATGCTGGGCTCCACGGGAGACGACTGGATTTCCGGCTCCCAGAGCTTTATCGGCTATTCGAATACGGCGCTGATTTCCTGCATCATGGCCGACTATATAAGAAAGCTGGGATACCCGGCACGGGCGCACCACGCCGCCAGCTACCAGGTACTGGTGGTGCCGCTGCTTCTGCTGGCCGGCATCGGTGAGATGTCCCGGGCCGGCATCGTGCTGAATCCTTTCCTGGGAACACGCTTCAAGGCGGCCGTAGTAACCACCGACCTGCCTCTGGAACCGGATAAACCCGTCGATTTCGGCCTCCAGGAATTCTGCCGTTTATGCCTCAAGTGCTCTACGGAATGCCACGCCAGGGCTATCCCGGAAAGTGATAAGGTTATGCACAACGGTTACGAGACCTGGCATTTCGACGCCGAGCAGTGCGCTAAATACCGCGTCTCCAATCCCCACGGCTCGGCATGCGGCCGCTGTATCAAGGTCTGCCCCTTTAATAAGGCGGAGGGCTGGACGCATGACCTGGTCAGGTGGATGATAAAGAATACGCCGTTCCTGGACAGCTTTATCGTAAAAATGGATGATGTCTGGGGCTACGGCAAGGCGGATAAAAGACACAAATGGTGGTTCGACCTTGAGAACGTCGACGGCGTCCTGAAAGTGCCTGACGAATCCGCCGATTGAAGGTAATCGGTCTTTCAGCTATAATTGTAGTGTTATCCGCGGTGAGTGTAGCCAAGTGGTCTAAGGCGCCAGGTTGTGGCCCTGGAGATCGAGGGTTCAAATCCCTCCACTCACCCCACCAACCCCGATTTGTCCCTCATCCATAGAGTGGTCAAATCCCTCCACTCACCCCACCATCTTTTTATCCACGCCCCGGCGGTGATTGGCACTTACCCACGCCCGCGTTCTCTTGATAAAGTCCCTGACCTCTTCATCAGTTCTAAAATCTTCCTCACCGAAGAAGTCACGATGAACCATCTTGTCAGCAGGCCTCATCAGCTTGGGCCTGGACTTATGCGCAGGATAGCCCAGCGCCATCATATCGTAGACATCGATACCGGCGGGTATATTCAGTAGGCCCTTTAAGCGGAGATGATTATTGGGCGACGCTACCAGAGATACCCATTGACTGGCCAGTCCCAGAGTGGTAGCTGCCAGATGCATATAAAGAAAGGCATTGGCGAGACTGGAGGTGTAAATCGACTGCTTCATGTACGGGTCATACCTTACGACCATGGGCAATCCGAGCTGTGTCCTGGTGTCTCCATACAGCAAGATAAACACGGGAGCATTCTGGTATTCCATTTCCGGATCAAGCCAAGGAAGACTTTTTTGCCGCATCCATGACTCCCGATAGTCCTCCGTCTGGGCGAATCCCGAACCGCCGGTGGGACGCTGGCGCGCGATTGTATTAAAGACATCATCTTTCAATTTTTTATCTTTGATAACGACAAACTCCCATGGCTGCGAGTTGTAACCCGAGGGAGCCCAGCGCGCCGCCTCGATGATTTTATCCACGTAGTCGTCGGGGAGAGGGTCGGGTTTGAATCGTCTGATAGTGCGCCGTTGCTTGACCAGGTCGAGAAAGCTATTGTAGTCCATTGGAGCCTCCGCTATTTATAAAGTCTAGTTGTAGTATAGATATAACGCAGCGGTTAAATCAATTGTCTACCTCACCCCCTGACCCCCTCTCCTGACGAGGTGTCACAGGAGAGGGGGGATAAAGAAAGAGGGGCTGCGCCCCTCTTAAACACCCCGTACTAGTTTGAAGGGGGGCTTCCCCCCTTTCCTATCTTCTCCTTTTTAGAATGGTCATTCTTGAGGTTATGGGGTATAATTTAGCATGATTGGCGGGCGCCTGTAGCTCAGCGGACTAGAGCATCGGTCTTCGGAACCGGGTGTCGTGGGTTCGAATCCCTCCAGGCGCGCCAGTTTTTGAATCTAAAATGCCCCCCAAGAACTTCTCAGGGGGCATTTTTAATTTTACCTCTTAAAACTCTACCCTAAAGCTTCTCAAAGACCTTGCGTACTTTAGGATAGAGTCCGCTGCCGAATTTATCCATCAAAACTTTCCGGTGAGATATAGTCGCCAAATTTTTTCTGAGCTTTAAGCAGGCGCTCGCGCTGTTCCTTAAGCACATGCCATACCTCGGAGGACAAATCGGCAATATTTTCATGGTAGAACTTCCCCACACGTTCCAGCTTGGCCAGGTTTTCCGGTACGCGGATGGTGAATTGCTTGATATAGTCCTCTTGGGAATAATCCTTATTTAAGACCTCTTGAAAGAGCCTCTGCAGGT
>JAUWZF010000026.1 GCA_030615475.1 Dehalococcoidales bacterium
TATTCGGCTATGGTCTCCTTCAGCGCTTTGGGGTCGGCGCCTATCCATCCGGCTATTTCATCCCAGGAACCGGCTATTTTTACCTTATCCTTCTCTGCGCCTGCTTGCAGCGCTTTTTCTAGTCCGGATGCCCCGACGACGTGGCGGCCTAACTTGAACCCGTTTTTTTCACAGAAGTCCCTGATTCGGGTATCCAAAAGAGTATAACAGGCCTGCTCCGGCTGCCTGAGTATGGCATTAACACTCTCAAAGACATGATAACCACTGGACTCATCGGTAAATCGTTTTCCATTTTTATTCACCCAGATAGTGGCGGGCTCTCTCTCCAGGGCCATCAGAGGCCAGGTATACAGGTCAAACCTGGGGCCTTCCTTTATTACCGTGGCAAAATCTTCTATGGCGGCGCCTGCTTCGGCTGCCAGCAAAATCCCGTCTCCGGTGAGTGGTAATCCGCTCAAAGTCATGCCTTCGTAGCTGGAAGGAAAGTATTTCCGAAAAAGCTCGCGATTCCCGCAAAAGCCGCCGGTGGCGATGATAACGCCACCGGTCTTGATTTCTATATTCTCGCCACCCTTAGCCGCCAGAACACCCGTGATATTCCCCTTCTCCCCGCGCATTATCTTTTTCGCGCTGCTGTTCAGGAATAGCTGCACGCCCATGTCCCGGCATTCCCGGGACAGGACCTGTATCAGGCGGGCACCATGCCCTTTGGGGTTGTGCTGGACCGGCGCCGGCTGGTCGGGATAGAGGCGGATAAGGTCGAATTCCAGTCCTTTATCTTCCAGCCAGCGAATCGTGTCCCCCGACTTGTTGATAAAAGTACGGAGAATCTTTGGGTCTATCTGTCTCCAGTGAGCCCATTCCATAGCCCTTTTAAAGAGGTAATCTCTATCGGCGCTGATTCCCTGGCGCTCTTGAACGGGGCTTCCGCAGGCAAAAAGGCCACCGGCCAATGCCGAAGTTCCGCCCGGTCTGTCCCTCTTCTCGAGGATTATGATATCTTTACATCCTTTTTCGGCGGCAGTCAGAGCCGCCGACAGGCCGGCTCCGCCGCCACCGATAACCACCAGTTCGGCTGTAAAAGTCTTAGCCCTGGGTTTGTCTCCGGAAATCATTAGATGATTACCTCTTTCAACTAACAGCCAGGTCGACTCTACTGAATCTTTCCGCTCCCGTATCCGTAATCAGGTAGGTGTAACCCATGCCGCAGGCATCGCCGCCAAGCCGGGTCATGATACTCGGGTGAACGGCCAGCGTCATCCCCTGCTTGAGTGTTATGGTGCTGGATTCGGTAATCGACCAGAAATCGAGCGCATCCAGGCCGATGGCGTGGCCGGGACGCAGGGGCGAGATATAGCTTCCCTCTTTAACCGTATTTACCAGCACATGGTATAAATCGGAGACTTTAGTTCCCGGCTTCAGTACCTTTAACGCCGCTTTATCAGCTTTTTCCCAGACCGAAACCATTTTCTTTATTTCCGGCGGATATTTACCTATCGGCAGAGTCACTGGTAGCTGGGCATAATAACCCTCGTAAGCCGGTGTAATCTCCATAAACAACGTGTCGTTGTCTTTCAGCCTCTCTCCGGTAGGCCAGAAGGTCATGTTCATTCTTGAGCCTGCGGCGTCTATCAAATCGAACGAATATTCACAGCCCTTTTCGTAGATAGCTCTTTTAACCTGGCCATAAATTTCATAATCGCTGAGTCCCGGGCGGACCAGGTTCTTGAGCATGGCGTAAACATCATCCGCGATGGCAGCGGCCGTGCGCATTTTTTCTATCTCTTCTTCACTTTTAATCGAGCGTAAATCTTCGAATATCTTCATCGAATCTACGAGCTTATCCGGGAATTTTTCTTTGACGGCAAGATACATCGGCACCGGGATACAGCCCGTGCCGACAATCCCCACCCAGTTCCCCGTGTAAAAACGGGACAGCTCCTGTACGACCTGCTCTGCGGGATTATCCGTTTCCCTCAAATCGAGCAACTCAAATGCCTCCACCGTTTTGCGGATTTTCGGTGAAGCCGACTGGCCAGGGCCCATCAAAAAGACAGGGGCACCTTCAAGGGAGAAAACGCAGCATCCCCCCCTCCCCGAACCCGTAACGTACCGGATATTCCCGCGGTTGAAGTCGTCGGCAAGGCCGACAACAAGCAGGCAGTCCAGGCTGTCCCGCTTCATTTGCTTTCGAATCGCGGCATAACGCCGTTCGAATTCCCGCCGTGAAATGCTCATTCTCGCTTCTTTCTGATGCTAGATGTGTCCGCCATCGACCAGGAAGGTCTGTCCCACAATCTGGTTGGCCAGGTCCGAGGCCAGATAGGCTACCATATTACCGACATCCTCGGGTGTGGTGGCCCTCTTCGTCGGTACCGTGGCTACGGCACGGTCTATTTCGCCCGGAGGAAAGTTGCCGGTAACCATAAAGTTGGTATCCCCGACTCCCGGGGCTACGGCGTTCACGTTTATGCCGGAAGATATTACTTCCTTGGATAACCCTTTCGTGAAGGCGATAATAGCCCCTTTGGAGGCGCCGTAATGAACGCACCGGGGCATACCGCTGATACCGGCACCGGAGGCTATATTAATAATCTTGCCGCTTTTACGCTCGAGCATCTGGGGCAGGACAGCCTTGGAGCAATGGAATACCCCGTAGATATTGAGGTTAATAACCTTTTCCCAGTTCTCTTCCGGCGTCTCGACAAAAGGCGTCGGCGTGGTGGTCCGGCCGGCATTGTTTACCAGGATATCTATTTTACCGAATTTCTCCAAGGCTTTCTTCACCATGTCTCTTACCTCGGCCACTTTAGTCACGTCGGCTCTAACAGCCAGGGCTTTACGGCCTAAAGCCTCAACTTCAGCGGCTGTTTTTTGCACGCCATCGAGGTCTATGTCGTTGGCCACAATATCGCACCCGTATTTCGCCAGGGTCAGGGCTATGCCCCTGCCAAACCCTACCGGACTGCCGGCGCCGGTGACCAGCGCTACTTTATTTCCCAAATCCAGTTCCATCTTGTTCTCTCCTTTACTCGATAATATTCTGATTTCCGCTTTCGTATTTACTAGTCAATCATCAATTAAACACAATAGACCATCAACATGCAATATGCAAACCAGATACGTCTAATCTGCATAATCAAGAGTACATGCAACCTTTATCGCCACGGGTCTATTTCTACGATAGTCTTGAGAGTAAAATCCCCGCCCGCGACGAAGTAAATCATGCCTTCTCCGACGATCATCAAATTGATTTGCGAGGGAGTTTGTGTAAACCTTTTCATTATCGGCGACTGGCGGAGTGGAGGGGTTTACCGATCTCATCTTTTCTCCTCCTTGCTTGTGGTATTTAATATTATCATACGAATAATGATATAAGAAATGCGCCCGACTTATCATCGGACGCATAAAATGGACTTAATAAGGGACACCATACCTGTCTTTTTGACTATCTCAACCAAGGAACGTAGTATCATGCTCGGTGTTGAGACAAATCGCGCTGAAACTATAAGGTTTTTCGACTTTCCTGGTTATCAGCGGGCAATGCACCAGTCCTTTCGGGGCAACGACCACGGTGGGGGTATCGAATACATGTATTTCCTGTTCCTCGCCCATCGCTATTTCGATTTCCGCCCCTAAATATTCCGGATTATCAGGGTCGAGACCGACAAAGAGCAGGCATTCGTCATTGGGATGCACGTGCGGGTCTTTTTCATGCCAGGCGCCGATTCCGGTGTGGAACGCCCAGGTGAAGTTCAGATTAAACCCCTCCATATCCTTACCGCTCCAAAAGCCGATGAAGTCGGCGTTTCCCCCCGATTTGCGATTTATATCACGCAATTCCAGTTTTTTCACCAGGTGCCGGTATTTTTCCCCATTTTGAGACGGGTTGTTTTCTACTGTTAGCTGTTCGGTCTTGTGTTCGCCACTGAGAGAGACCGCCAGAAAGCCGAAAGGTTTATCGACCCTCCTGGATACCAGGGGACAGTGCGGGACTCCCGGGGGAAGAACGACGACGGTGGGGGAGTCGATGACGTGTTTTTCCCCTTCCTCCCCCATCGATAATTCGATTTCTGCCGGGAAAGAATTCCAATTGTTGTAGTCGAGACCCGTAAAGACCAGGCATTCGCCGTAAGGATGCACGTGACAGACACCTCCGTCGCCGCCCCAGGCGCCCACCTGCCTGCGGTATCCCCACGCAAAACTCACGTTCAGCCCCTCCAGGTCCGCCCCCATCGGCATCGTCATATATTCGCTATTGCTTGCTTCATATTTCAGTTTTTTCACCAGGTGCCCGTATTTTGTTTTCGCCATTCTCTTTATTCTCCTTTGTTGATTTGTCCCCTAAGGCAGATACCCGCTTTTACCTCTTCCCCCGTGACCCCAGGGACGAACGACTGCGAATATCCAGGGTTTATCCTGCTTGTTAACGATTACGGGACAATGCGCGTGTCCTTTGGGCTGTATGGCTACTCCCGGCTTAGTGATAATGTGCTTCTCCATCTCCTTGCCCATATACACCTCAACCTCTGCCCCTAAATCACTTAAGTCATCACAGTCGGCCCCCATGAAAAGCAGGAACTCGGTATAGGGATGGACGTGCGGCTTATCGGGGACCGGGCCGAACCTGTAAGGCGCTTTGTTCATGCTCTCATACGACATGTGAAACTCGAAATCCTTACCGTGAATATCGGTTATAGCTCCATCGTGAGTATCCGGATTAAGCGGGCCGTAATGCCAGGGGCCGTTTCGCGTAAAAGCCAGGTGCTGGACATTTTCCCGGTATTTCGAGCGCATGAAATCGGCCTGCTGAACCGGCCTGTCGTCGAGAGTTATCGACTTCGCCTTCGTTTTCGCGGCTACTGAAACCGTCATATAGATAAACCGGTCATCCATTCTCGTAATGTCCGCCGGTAAATGTGGTGAACCCTTGGGAAGAGCGACTGCCGTTGCCGTGGTAATCATGTGCTTTTCTTTTTCCTCGCCCAGACATAGCTCGACTTCCGCTCCCAGATAACCCATATCATACGTGTCGGTCCCCATCCATATCATCACTTTATCGTAATCATGCGCCACGGCATCGTATGGTGCTTTGCCCATCTTGCCTGCTGCGTAGAAGGTCCCGTATTCGATGCAAACATCATACCCGAGGAAGTCGCCAGCCATTTTGGTGCCCTGCCTGAAGTCGCCGGGCCCGTAGTCTTTGAAGGAGAAATTTTTCATAAAGTGCCCGTATTTTGTCTTTGCCATTTTTAGTGCTCTCCTTTTATCTGTTTAGAAAGAAGTATAGCGTTTCATTCAGCTATCTGCAACGCCCATTACTCCCGGTACCGCGACTTTTTCCCTCCCCCGATGGAATATGCTGTCACAGGATTAGTATTTATTTTAGTCTATTCGTTGCCTCAACTGTATTTAATCAAATCTCCGGCGAGTGGGTCGATGTCTGTTGAAGCGCATGGTAATTATCACATAGCTTACCGTCTGTCTAATGAAGAGAGCGAATTATATAATAGTTCGGCCGCATTGAATTGTGATATTATAAAATATACCAATATTGAAAAAAGATAGGCGACAATATAAACTGGTTGATGTAAGCAGTCATTACCTCTAAATTTCTTGCAAGAACAGGAGTTCTTATTTGTTATGGTTACACTCGATTTGAATCAAGTAAAGGCTGAAATCGAAAAAGGTTTTACGTCAGCCTGGCTCTCAACCGCCAAGCTTCTTCCTAGAAATACCAGTATTAGCCTGCAAAGAAAGGGTAAATCGCATCCCCTGCGTGACTTGATACAAAAGTCAAGAGACATTCTACTGAAGCTCGGCTTTGACGAAGTAGAGAACTATACCATCCTGCCAGACATCGATGTTCTAAAGCAGTATGGCCCCGAAGCGAGGGTGATTCTCGACAGGGCTTTTTACCTGGCCGAACTACCCCGTCCGGAGATAGGACTAAAAAATAAAAAAATCGCTAACATAAATAAGATATCCGAGAAAATCGATATCGAAGAGCTTCGCCGCGTCCTCAGGAGCTACAAGATGGGGGAGATCGAAGCGGATGACCTTGTTGAACAACTGGCTACTCAATTAGCAATCAGTGACCCTCAAGCCGTTGACCTGTTAGATAAGGTCTTCCCGGAAATGAAAAAACTCCAGCCGGTCCCGACAAACAAGACCCTCAGGAGCCATATGACGGGTACCTGGTTTCACACGCTGCGGGCAATACAGAAAACTTCGCAACCCCCGGTAATGCTGTTTTCCGTGGGGCTACGGTACCGTAATGAGCAGAGAGAGGACGCCCACCATCTCAGGGTTCATCATTCAGCCTCGATTGTCGTCATGGATCCAGAAATGTCACTGGAGGCAGGTAAGGAAATAACCCATAAAATTCTGAAAGAGTTTGGTTTTCATGAAGTCAGATACGATACTAAAAAGGCGACTTCCAAGTACTATGCTCCGGAACAAGAGCAGGAGGTATTTGCTCATTATAAAGGGTCATGGGTCGAGGTTGCTGATATTGGCATGTACTCTCCCGTTGCTCTGGCCAATTTTGATATTGAGTGGCCGACATTCAACGCCGGCTTCGGGATTGAAAGGCTGGGGATGCTTTTATATGATTCGGACGATATCAGGAAGTTCGTATTCCCTCAGTTTTCAGCAGCCGATTTTACAGACGAGGAGATAGTTAAGGAGATAACCTTTATTTCGGCACCGGAAACTCCCCGTGGTAAAAAGATAGCCAGGGCTATTGAAGAGACCGCCCGTAAGCACAAGGATGCGGCTGGTCCCTGCAGCTTTGTGGCGTGGGAGGATGACTCAGTGCGAGTGACAATCACCGAGAAAGAAGAAGGGAAGAGATTAATCGGCCCGGCTGGTTTCAACGAAATCTGTGTGGCCAACGGTGAAATTTACAGTGCCCTTACTCCGACCGAGCTACATACTGGAATAAACTACATGCTCGCGATAGCCATGGGTGCCGCCGCTGTCATTGAAAACAGCCAGGATGACCTGAACTATCAGGTAAAGATGGTAAAACATCTCTCTGATATCAACCTGCAAATGCCACCAGCCATGAGGGAGTATATGGAAGGTAAACAGCGGAAAATTAAAGTCGGTGGGCCTGTTTTTATTAACATAATAGCACAACATTTAGTATAAACATTGCGAGGCGAGTCGGGTATGACGAAAGAAACCGCGTTGAAAAGGACACACCATGATTTTATAAACCTTATGCCCTTACAGACGGGTGGTATACTTACCGATGCCGCTAAAGAAGCCCTGGTAGAATTTGGGGATGGATACTCTGTGTGTGATTTTTGCCAGGGTGTACTATGCCAGATAACAAACCCGCCAATTGCCGACTTTGTCTCCAAATCCTTACCTGAATTCCTGGGTTGTGATGTTGCTACCATAACGTATGGAGCCAGAGATGCAAAGTTTATGGTAATGCACTCACTCATGAAGCCTGGTGATTCGATAGTTGTTGATGGTAACAGGCATTACAGCACCATCGTGGCTGCCGAAAGAGCCGGACTGAATGTGATTGAAGTGCCTAACTCGGGCCCTCCAGAGTTCTGGATTGATGTTAACAAATACATACCATTGATAGAACAACATAAGCCCGAGGCAATGTTGCTTACATATCCAGACGGCAATTACGGAAATCTCCCTGATGCGAAGAGGTTGGGAGAAATTGCGAAGGAATACGATACTCCTTACATACTTAACGGTGCGTATTCAGTGGGCAGGCTGCCGGTAAATATGGATGAACTGGGTGCCGATTTCATTGTTGGAAGCGGTCACAAGAGCATGGCATCAGCTGCGCCGAGCGGTGTATTAGGAATGAGAAAGAAATGGGAGAATATCGTGCTGCGAAAATCGGCTAAGTACCCCAAAAAGGACATAGAACTCATCGGATGTACTCTAAGAGGAACGGTGATGGCAACACTTATCGCCTCTTTCCCCTACGTAAAAGAGCGAGTCAATCACTGGGATGAACAGGTGCAGAAAGCGCAGTGGTTTTCGAGCGAGCTGGAAAAACTCGGTTTCCAGCAGATGGGAGAAAAACCACATAGACATGATTTGATATACTTTGAAAGCCCGTCCCTTTACGATATCTCCAAACATATAAGAGAGAGAGGGTATTTCCTTTACAGGGAACTGAAAGGCAGAAAAATTTGGGGCCCGCAACCAGGTTTGACAAAACACTTCAAGATTTCCACCTTCGCAGCCTCCAGAGATGAACTTGCTTTTGTAATAGACTCTTTCAAAGATATTATTAACAAGTACGGTTAGGTAAGAAATGAAGAGTGCGAGTTTGAAAGGTATTAAGATAATTATAACAGCGGGGCCAACGAGGGAGTACATTGATCCCATTAGATTTATAAGTAATCCTTCCTCTGGCAAGATGGGTATGGCAATAGCTGAGGAAGGTCTGGCCAGAAGTGCCGACGTAACCATTGTATATGGAAGGGGAACGGTAAAGCCGCCAGAAGCTGCCAAGGTAATCGATGTAGAGACAACCGAGGAGATGTCTGAGGCCGTGGTAAGGGAACTGAGGGAAAGGCATTACGACATCCTGATCGCGGCGGCGGCATGCGCTGACTATAAGCCTACCAGGAAAGAGGATGAGAAGATCCCATCAAAGCAAAAGGGCCTAATGATACGTTTGGAACCAACAGTTAAGGTCATTGAAGAAGCAAGGAAAGTTGATAAAAACGTTTTCTTGTGCGGATTTAAAGCTGAGTCCGGAATACCGGCCGAAGTCTTGTTAGCAAGAACATCCACAAGGCTTAAGGATGTCGGAGCGAATCTGATGGTTGCTAATGATATTAGCAACCCCGATTCTGGTTTTATGACCGACACCAATGAAGTGTACATTATAGACACGGAAAACAGGGTTACTCATGTTCCTACGTGCACAAAACGCGAGGTGGCTGCGAAGATTTTAGATACGATTACGAGTAAGATTCATAAAAAGGGGTATTAGCTGGAAGATAATCAAACAACGTCCTGGTCATGATAGTATTTCACAGGTGGCATTGCCCACGGCGATTTCATATTGGGGGCACCCCACCCTTATGTCACCGAAGTCAATAGTCGCACCGCCAGCAATTGATTAACCTCGTCTCATCTTGACAATACTCGGTTATCACTGTACTTTAATTTATATAGGGCGGACGTGGCGATGGCCAGAAAAGAAAAAGGGATGCATTCGATAAGGCGCTACGGCTTCTACCACATATGGCGTTAGTGGATATAGTCATGCCTGTAATGAGCGGGATAGAAGCAACAAAGCTAATAAGCAAGGAATGCCCGGAGACAAAGGTTTTGATTTTAACCCAATATGACGAGGAAGAGAATATGATTGTTGCCAAGCAATCGGGGGCCTTCGGCTTTATTCCCAAAAAGGCCGCCAGCACAGACCTCATAAGTGGTATAAGATAT
>JAUWZF010000263.1 GCA_030615475.1 Dehalococcoidales bacterium
AGGTGGCTTGCCGGGGGAAGGGAAGGCTGCCAGGAGCCGGTCAAAGAAACAAGCATAAGAAAAGACATAGTGGATAAGAAAGGGAAGTAATGAGGAGGAAATATTATGGCTGGCGAAGTAAAATCTGCGTTAGAAGCTACTAAAATTGCTAAAGACTATGTTGGGAAATATAAATTCTTTTTGCGGCCACTTAAAGCTGTACGCGAAGATGATACATGGTTCGTTGATTTAGACGTGGGAGGTTTTAATACTATAGTTGCTAAGGTAAAAATAGATGCCAAATCAGGAGAAATTATTGAATATAATATTCCTGAATGAGAGGTTTCAATTTGGAAGCCAAAGAGAAAATCAAGAAATATAAAAAGCAGAGTATTCATTACTTTGAAAATGCCATAAAGTTCATTGATAAAGGTGATGCTGAAAAGGCTAGCGAATTTCTGTGGGGAAGTGTGGCACAAGCATTAAAGGCAGTCGCTGCTAGTAAAAACATATGGTTAAGAGGTCATAACCAAATTAAGTATTATGCGCTAGCATTGGCACGGGAACTTCACGATGACAGTATTTGGCATACATTTATTTATGCCCAATCCCTGCACAGCAATTTCTATGAATCAGGACTACTATTAGAAGATGTTGTCAGAGCTTCTGAAGATATAAAAAACACTGTAAAACAGTTATTGGCACTTATTCCCGATTAAAAGAAAGCTTGTCTTCTTTCTTAGAAAACAGTCTCAAGGCCTAGACAGGATAACATAAAACGTGTATAATATATCCCGAGTAACCATGAAAAACCATAAATATTCCTTTTTAGGGAGAATAAAGCTCATCCTTACCCGCCCCTCTCTGATTTAACGGAGAGGGGATCAGGCGGTTGTATCTCTAAAAATTCTCCCAGGGAGGAATATTATTATGGACAGGGTTATCATCTTCGATACTACGCTACGTGACGGGGAACAGGCGGCGGGGGGCACCCTGAATGTCCAGGAAAAACTGGAAATAGCCAGACAGCTGGAAAAACTGGGCGTCGATGTTATTGAAGCGGGCTTTCCGGTAACTTCACCCGGCGATTTTGAGGCCGTCAGACTCATTTCCCAGGAAGTACGCCAACCGTCAATCTGCGTTCTCACGCACGCCAATATTAAAGCGGTTGACGATAGCTGGGAAGCCGTTAAAGGCGCGTCTAATCCGCGTATTCATATCGTCCTCTCTTCCTCTGATATTCACCTTTTTTATCAACTGAGGAAGAGCCGTGATGAAATTCTGAAGATGTCATGCGATACGGTCGCTCGTGCCCGGAAATACTGCGATAATATCGAGTTCTCGGCCATGGACGCCAGCCGTACTGCGCCCGAATATATCTACCAGCTTTTAAAGGCCGTAATTGATGCCGGCGCCACGACGGTGAATGTCCCTGATACTGTCGGCTATGCCATGCCCAATCAGTTCGGTGACCTCATCGATGGGGTCTTTAAAAATGTCCCTAATATCGACCGCGCGGTGGTCAGTGTGCACTGCCATAATGACCTGGGCCTGGCGGTAGCCAATAGCCTGGAAGCAATCAAGCATGGAGCCAGACAGGTAGAATGTACCATTAATGGCATCGGCGAGAGGGCCGGCAATGCCGCGCTGGAAGAAATCGTCATGGCCATCCAGACTCGGAGTGACTTCTTCGACCTGACGACAAATGTTAATACCACGCAAATCTATCAAACCAGTCGGCTGGTAAGCGACCTGACGGGTTTTCCCGTGCAGCCCAATAAAGCCATTGTCGGCGGTAATGCCTTCCGTCACTCGTCAGGTCTGCACGTGGACGGTATGATTAAAAAGCCGCAAACCTTCGAGATAATGGACCCCAAGTCGGTAGGCGTGCCATCAAGCAGCCTGGTGCTGGGTAAGACCAGCGGCCGTCACGCCTTCAGGGAAAGGCTTTCCGAACTGGGTTACAGCCTGGATGATGAAGACCTGAAACGGGCTTTTACCACGTTCAAGGAGCTGGCAGACAAGAAGAAGGATATTACCGACCGCGATATCGAGTCGCTGGTGGCCGAGGAGCAGCGTACGATATCCGAGGAGTACCACCTTGACCGCATCCAGGTCACCTGTGGCGACCAGGGTGTCCCCACGGCGGCGGTCAGGCTTGTCGGGCCGGACGGCAAGATGAAAGAAGATGCCTCCCTGGGCACCGGGCCAATAGATGCGCTTTATAAAGCTATCAATCGTATCGTCAGGGTGCCCAATTCGCTTACCGAGTTTACGGTACAATCGGTGACGGAGGGCATCGACGCCATCGGCGAGGTATTGATAAGGATAGAAAGCGACGGCGTTACCTATACGGGACGCGGCGCCGATACCGATATTATCGTTTCCAGTGCCAAGGCCTATATCAATGCCCTTAACCGGTTGATTGCTGCCAGCAGGAAAGACGGCTAGACCATCAGGGACCATCGAGACAACAGGCAGCAGTACCTCCGCCCGAGACTTCAGCTTGTGGGTTTTTTCATAAATGGTTATAATTTGGTATGACCTGTCTTAAGCG
>JAUWZF010000187.1 GCA_030615475.1 Dehalococcoidales bacterium
CGAGAAGGTCGGCGAAAAAGTGGTGCTCCGCATCGGCTTTTCACACACGGTAGAGGTAACACCCCTGCCGGGAATAACTCTGGCCGTGGAAGGAAACAACCGGATTAAGGTCAGCGGCATCAATAAAGAAGACGTCGGCGAAATGGCGGCGGAAATCAGGTCCATCCGCCCCCCCGATGTCTATAAGGGCAAGGGCATCAGATATGCCGGAGAGATAGTGCATCTTAAACCGGGCAAGGCCGGTAAGGTCATTGGCGGGGCATAATCATGAGTAAAGCAACTACCAGAGAAGCGCGTACCAGAAGACATTACAGGGTCAGGCAGAAGGTGAACGGCAACAATTCCAGACCGCGCCTGTGTGTTTTCCGCAGCCTGAACCATATTTACGCCCAGGTGATTGACGATTCTCAGGGGCATACCCTGGTCTCCGCCTCCAGTCTCGAGGCAGAAATTAACAGCGATTCTAAAGGAAAAACAAAGACCGGCCGGGCTGAAATGGTCGGTTCACTCCTGGCCAAGCGCGCCACCGAGAAAAAAATCAGCCAGGTGGCCTTTGACCGCGGTGGCTTTAAGTATCACGGCAGGGTAAAAGCGCTGGCGGATGCTGCCCGGAAGGGTGGACTTAAGTTCTAAGAGAGGACGATGCAGGTCTAATGAAACAACCATTAAGTCGGATTGACCCGGTCGATTTAAACCTTAACGATAAACTTATCGACGTCAACCGCGTCGCCAAGGTGATGAAAGGCGGCAAGCGCCTGCGGTTCAGCGCCCTGGTGGTAACCGGTGATGGCGAGGGGTATGTCGGCCTGGGCATCGGCAAGGCCAACGAAGTACCCGCCGCCATAAGTAAAGGCGGGGCTCAGGCCAGGAAATATTTAATCAAGGTGCCGCTAGTCGGAAGTACCATTCCGCATGAAATCATGGCAAACTTCGGAGCCGCCAGGGTCCTGTTGAAACCGGCGTCGCCGGGCACCGGCGTCATTGCCGGCGGCAGCGTCCGGGCAGTACTGGAGGCCGCGGGAATCAAGGATATCCTGACGAAATCACTCGGCACGTCGAACCATATTAACGTCGCCAAGGCGACCATGCAGGGTCTCAGCGAGTTGAAAATCCCGAAAGACGAGATAGCCAAACGTAAGGCGACCGTCAGAACGGAGGAGGCGGCAGCCAGTGAGTAAACTAAGAGTTACCCTGATTAAAAGCGGCATCGGCTATGAGGAGAGCCAGAAGAGAACCCTGAAGTCGCTGGGTTTTCACCGGCTTAATCAGAGCGTTGTCCATGAAGATACAAACTCCATTCGAGGCATGATTAACAAGGTAAGACACCTGGTTAAAGTGGAGGAAGAGATTGATCAGACAAAATAATATCGCCCCGGCACCCGGCTCACGGAAAGCCAGCAAGCGGGTAGGCCGCGGCGACGGCAGCGGACACGGCACCTATTCCGGACGCGGCTGCAAGGGGCAGAAGTCCCGTGCCGGCTACAAGATGCGTCCCGGCTTCGAGGGCGGTCAGCTGCCATTAATTAAGCGCCTGCCCAGGAAGCGCGGCTTTACGAATATCTTCCGGACGGAGTACAGCACCGTTAAGGTCGGCGCGCTCAACGGGTTCGACGCCGGCAGCGAGGTGACTCCGGAGAAAATGGTGGCGGCAGGTATTATTAAATCATTGAAAAACCCGATTAAGATTCTGGCTGATGGCGATATTGACCGTTCCCTTACGGTCAGGGCTAACAAGTTTACGGCTTCAGCCAGGGCCAAGATAGAGGCAGCCGGTGGCAAAGTTGAGGAGGTAGAGCATGCGGCAAAGGCCAAGTAGACCCAGACTGCTACAGGCCATGATAGATGCCTTCAGCCTGCCCGACCTCCGGCGCCGCATCCTGATTACCGTAGGTATCCTGGTCATCTTTCGCTTTGTTGCCCACGTACCACTACCAGGCGTAAATCCGGATGCACTTCGAGAACTTTTTGAGAGTAATGCCCTGCTGGGGATGCTCGACCTGTTCAGCGGCGGCGCCATGAAGCAGTTCAGCGTGGCGGCGATGGGCGTTTATCCCTACATTACGGCTTCCATTATCATGATACTCCTCGTGCCGACCATCCCGCGGCTGCAGGCGCTATCCCAGGAAGGGGAAGCCGGTAGAAACAAGATTAATCTGATTACGCACTGGCTGATGATACCGCTGGCCGGTCTCTCTGGATACGGGCAACTTGTCCTGCTGCAGCGCGCCGGAGCCGTTGACCCCACCAACTTAATGCTCACCACCACCATCGTGGTATCATTAATAGCCGGCACCGTCTTCCTGGTCTGGCTGGGAGAGCTTATTACCGAGTACGGTATCGGTAACGGTATCTCTATAATAATCTTCGGAGGCATCGTCGCCGGCTACCCGCAGATGATTCAGCAGGGTTTCCTGGCCAAGGGAAATCCCATGGGACTGGTTGTCTATATTGTTATCGTTCTTATCACCGTAGTTCTTATTGTTATCTTTACCGAGGCACACCGCCGTATACCGGTGCAGTATGCCCGCAGCGTTTTCCGCGGCGGCCGCATGTACCGGCAATCGGGGACAACGCATATACCCATGCGGGTGAACAGCTCCGGCATGATACCGCTCATCTTCGCTATGTCGGTCGTGCTCTTCCCGGGCATCGTTGCCAGCTACTTCGTCGATCCGAATCAGCCGGGCTTTGCGGATACGATTGTACGCTGGTTCAGTCCCATGACCGCCCTCCCGGCAGGCGCATTTTACTGGATTTTCTACTTCCTTTTAGCGTTAGCTTTTACCTTCTTTTATACCATGGTAACCTATCAGCAGCAGGACCTGCCGGGTACCTTACAGAGGCAGGGAGGCTTTATTCCCGGCATAAGGCCGGGGAAAAACACCGCCAGCTATCTAAGCGGAGTCATCAATCGCATTACCTGGGCAGGAGCGCTCTTCCTGGCCTTCGTGGCGGTGATGCCTTTCCTGGCACGGACGGTGACCAACGTCCAGCAGATACAGTTGTCCAGCCTGGGTATGCTCATCGTGGTGGGTGTTGTTCTGGATACCATGAAGCAGCTCGAGGCGCAGCTGGTTATGCGGCGCTACGAAGGATTTATTAAATAGGAGTAAAGGTGTATATTATTCTTTTGGGAGCCCCCGGGGCGGGGAAAGGCACACAGGCCGTGATGCTGGCGGAGAAACTGAAGCTGGTGCAGGTAGCCTCCGGCGACCTGTTCCGTCAGGCGCTGGCACAGGAGACCGAACTGGGTAAAAAGGCCAAGGTGTTTATGGAAAAGGGGCAGCTGGTTCCCGACGAGATAACGATACAGATGGTGCTGGAGAGGCTGGCGGCTCCGGACTGTAAAAACGGGGC
>JAUWZF010000222.1 GCA_030615475.1 Dehalococcoidales bacterium
TGACATTACCGTCGATTTTTATCGAAAACTACCCTCGCTCGGCTATAAGTTCATCATTTTCAGGGTGCATTCGGGGCTGCTGCTGAGTCTGGAGGAAGAGGGGGTCAGGCCGCTGCCGACAACCTACCTGTTCACGGCTGAAAATTATACCACGACCAGGTACGTCGCCGAGCAGCTGACCGATAAAGTGTCCAATGCTATGATGATGGAGAATTTTCCGCTGGTTTTTGCGGTCAACTCCGCGTTTATAGAAGATGCTAAAGGTGAATTTAATAATACCGTCGTCCTGGCGATGGTGTGCGAGAGCTATTGCTATGATGATATGCCGGCGGCCTTCGTGGAGAAAGGTGCTTCAGCTTACCTGGGCTGGAACACCATAGTCAGCCTGGAATATGTAGACAAGGTCATGCTGGACCTCCTCGGCAACCTGTGTACCGGGAATGTGACCCTGGCTCAGGGAATTGCCAGGACAATGGCCGACATCGGGTATGACCCGTACTTCGATGCCTACCTGAAATACTACCCGGCCGAGACCGGTGACAAGACGGTAAGAGAGCTAATCAGGTGATGAGGCCTGTCCCGCCTGGAAAGCTTCCAGCAGATATAGTTACGCCGCAGTCATGATTGCGTAACGGTGCACTGGTATCCTCCGAAATCGTTATGCTACTATATTGAATGTATGAGTGAGCAGTGGTATAACCTGAGCCTGGACGAAGCCCTGAAAACTCTTGACTCCCGGCGCGCCGGGCTGGAAGCGGCTGAGGCCGGTTCGCGGCTGCTGCAGTACGGGCCGAACCAGCTCGAAGGCAGGAAGAAGACACCGCCGGTGCTGGTCTTCCTCAGGCAGTTTCTCAGTCCCCTTATCTACGTACTGCTTGTTGCCGTAGCAATTTCGTTTATCGTCGGGCACTTCATGGACGCCTGGGTAATACTCGGCGTCCTCATTTTAAATGCCATCATCGGATTAATACAGGAAACGCGCGCGGAGAAGGCCATGGAAGCTCTTATCCGGATGGCGGCGCCACAGGCTGCGGTACGCCGTAACGGCAGCGTCAGGAACATACCCGCCCGTGAAATCGTGCCCGGCGACATTCTGCTTTTTGAATCCGGAGACAAAGTACCGGCCGACGCCAGGCTCATCGAAGTCTCCAACCTGAAAGTAAACGAAGCCACCCTTACCGGCGAGTCGGTGCCGGTGGATAAGCATACCAGGCCTCTTACGGGAGAGCTATCGGTATCCGAGCGGAAGAACATGGTCTTTATGGGGACGGTCGTCACCTATGGCCGGGCGACGGCCGTAGTCGTGAGAACCGGCATGACTACCGAGATGGGCAAAATAGCCACCGGTATCCAGGAGGTCAAACCGGAAAAGACGCCTCTGCAAAAAAGCATCAGCAAGCTGAGCCAGTATATTGTCGGCCTTTTCCTCGGCATCTGCGGTCTGCTGATAGCCGTAGGGCTGCTCAAGGGGATGACGTGGCTGGAGGTGTTCATGCTGGCGGTCGCCGCGGCTGTTTCGGCGATACCGGAAGGACTGCCGGCGGTGGTCACCGTGGTCCTGGCCATGGGCATGAGGATAATGGCGCGCCGCAACGCTATTATCCGCAGACTGGTGGCGGTGGAGACGCTGGGCTCGGCCACGGTAATCTGCTCCGACAAGACCGGAACGCTGACGTTAAACCAGATGACGGTACGGCGGATTTTCGTCGGCGGCCGCTGGGTCGAGGTCACCGGCGAAGGCTACACGCCTGAAGGTGAATTCCACGGTGATGGCCAGAAGCTGGTTACGGAGAATGAACCGGCCCTGGGACTACATCTCAGGATAGGCGCCCTCTGTAATGACGCCGTGCTGACCATGGAAGACGAGAGGTCTTATAACATCTTCGGCGACCCTACCGAAGGTGCCTTGATAGTGGCCGCCGCCAAGGCCGGGATGAACCGCAAAAAACTGGACAGGGCCTTTCCCCGCCTCGATGAAATTCCCTTCCAGAGTGAAAAATTCTACATGGCTACCCTTCATCCTTCACTAGGAAGTGAAGGGTGGGTCGCCTACGTTAAGGGGGCCCCCGAAAAGCTCCTTTCCCTGAGTAAGTATTGTTACCGGGGGAGTGAAATCGTGCCTCTGAAGGAGTCTGATATCCGGGCTGTCCTGCAGGCCAACGACGCCATGGCCAGGGAAGCGATGAGGGTCATCGCCACCGCCTGTATCGACCTGCCCGCTGACCTGGAGGACCTTGAGGATAAACATCTGAGGGGTAATCTGGTATTTGTCGGCCTGTCGGGGATGGACGACCCGCCGCGCGAGGAAGCCGGAGAAGCGATTCGACTCTGCAAGCAGGCCGGCATCAAGGTTATCATGATTACCGGCGATAATAGGGTGACGGCGGAGTCCATAGCCCGCCAGCTTGAACTGCCGGAGGGGAAAGCGATAACCGGGAACGAGCTCCGCGAGATGAGCGACGAGGAACTGTCGGCGCAGGTGGAAAGCGTCTCCGTTTTCGCTCGAATCGAGCCCATTCAGAAACTGAGGATAGTCAACGCGCTGAAAAGACGCGGGCACGTCGTGGCCATGACCGGCGACGGCGTTAACGATGCCCCGGCCTTAAAAACGGCCAATATCGGCATCGCTATGGGTATTACCGGCACGGATGTCGCCAAGGAAGCCTGCGACATGACACTGGCCGACGATAACTTCGCCTCGGTGGTGGCGGCGGTTGATGAGGGCAGGGCGATTTTTAACAGGCTAAGAAACGTTATCTTTTTACTGCTCAGTACGAATATCGGCGAGTTGCTGGCATTAATTCTTTCTATTCTCTTCATCGGCAAAGCGCCGCTGCTGGCGGTGCAGATTATCTGGGTCAACCTGGTTACGGATACGGCATCGGCTATCCCGCTGGGGCTGGAACCGAAGTCCGGCGATGAGCTCAAACAGCCACCCCGCCACCCCGGTGTGGG
>JAUWZF010000030.1 GCA_030615475.1 Dehalococcoidales bacterium
TACCCCCTCCCCCCGATAAAGTCCGCCGCTATGGACTCGGGAATGGACTCCGTGGCTATTTTGCCGCTGGAAAGGTTCACCCTGAGCAATTTACCGGTAATTAACGCCATGTTATCCTCCTGAGTAAAAACTGAATATATCTATTATAATGGTGAATTGAAAAATAATCTATTGTCGCGGTATCTAATCAGCCCCCGAATATGGGATGCGCAATATGAATAATATCCCCGTCCTTTACCGGCCTGGACAGTACATCGGGATAAGTACTCTCATTATTAACAAAGATAACAAAACCTTTGTGTATTTTCCCGCCTGTAGTAAAGACGCGTTTCTTTAAACGGGGATACCGTTTAACCATCGCTTCGAGGCACTCGCCGACCGTGCTGCCGCTGACATCGACCCGTTTCACGTCATCGGCAAGGGGCTGTAAAAAGGGGGGAATATTAATCTCGACACTCATATATCTTCTAAACCGATTATAACACTTATAGCCTGTATAGAATACATTAGAACGGGTTCAGGATGGCTTTATACCTTAACCTGTAACAGGCTGCCGATAAGGAATAAATCACGATGAACCCCAGCAAGACCATGATTAAGGCCAGTATGAACAGGCTGTAGACGACGCCGAGCGACGAGGCCGTAAGCGGGAAGAATTTCTCGCTGCCGAAACCGGTGATAAGCCCCAGGAAGTTTATCAGGAGAAACAGCAGAACAATGCAGCCCAACCCCGATAAAGAACCCTTGATATCGGACGGACTGAGCCTGATATTCGAGGCGACGCAGATAGAGAGATAGACGAAGACCCAGAACTGCCAGCCGGTCAGGTTGGGGATGGTGAAGATAATCTTGACCAGAGCCAGTGACGAACTCTGGAAGACCGCCCAATAACTGCCTATCGATTGGCCCTCACCTATTTCGCTGACCTCGAAAATAATGGAATCCCACACCTGAGAACTGTTCGGAATCAGGAAGTAAAACGTGGCGAAGAGCGCGGCACAACCGAGCAGTACCGGCCCGATGCCGATGAAGAAATTCCCCAGTACCGCCCAGGGATTTGTTTTACTCCACCTGTGAGAAACGTACCCCAGCGTCCCGGTAAGCGGGTCCGGCTTGAAGAATTTAATCTCCACGATTCTATGCAGAAATATTACACAGAAAAGGGCATGCCCCAGCTCGTGAATAGGCGTGCCCAGCCAGGCCACGAAATAAACACCCTTGCTCCCGAAAGACCTTTCCAGAGACTTGAAGGTAAGCTGCGAGATGAAATGAATCAGAAGACCGAAAATAAAGACACCCGCGAACATAGAAGCCATCTGGCTTAACGTGGCCACGACGAGGTCTTTAACAAAATCAAGCGCGGTCATATCGGTTGAATGATATCCGCACCATGAAACACTGTCAAGGACAAGCTACTGATTTCTGTAAATCGTAAAAGGAGGGGTTATCTGAAGCTATATATCACGGGCAGTGCGCGCACCGTCGGCAATGGCATCTACTATCAGGAGGGGTTCCCGGCAGTCGCCGACTGCGTAAATCTCGGGCACCTTCCCCTCAAGGCTGTTGAGCAACTCCGTGTTTGATAACAATGGCAGGATGGGTACTATGCTATCGGTTTCAATGGTCTGTTTCTCCCCTTCCCTGGTAATGATAGTTAGCCCTTTATCTGTTATCTCCTCATACTTAACCCCGGACAGCATGGTTACGGCCTTTTTCTGGAACCACATAAAAAGGTGAGACATCAGAGCGTCCACCATTCCTTCGCCCATTGTATCGGCCGTATCCACGATGGTAACCTTTCTGCCTCGCCTGGTGAGAAACTCGGCCAGCTCACAGCCCTGTATGCCGCCACCGATGACAACGACTCTTTTCCCGATGGGCATCCAGAATCTGGTCAGCCACCTCAGGGCTCCCGGCCTCAGAAATCTCAAGAAGAAATTGAGTTTGCGATGCAGGTCGGCGTTGCTGATAACCTGGCGCTTATATATTCCAGGTATCCCCGGAACCGTGGGTACACCTCCTGCAGCCACGATAACCACATCCGGCTTAATCTCCTCGATTACCGACGGACTGAGCTTTTCTCCGAGCCTGATTTTTACACCGAGCCCGGTAATCTGGCGTTCAAGATAACGGACTATGGCGGGCAGGTCTTCAATCTCGGTTCCTTTTACCATTGCCGCCATCGGGAGCAATCCCCCCAGCTTGTGCGATTTCTCATAGAGCGTAACGTCGTGCCCTCTCAAGGCCGCCACTCTGGCTGCCTCCAGCCCGGCCGGCCCGCCGCCAACTACCACGACCTTTTTCCTTTTTTCCGCTTTTTCAATGGTATTATGCTCTGTCCCCACGAAAGCGTTTATCCGGCAACGTCGACTCCCCAGGCAATTATCACAGGCCGTGCAGGGCGCGATATCTTCGATTCTTCCCGAGGCAACCTTGTTAGGAAGGTCAGGGTCAGCTATCAGGCGCCTGGTCATGGCAATAAAGTCTGCCTTCCCCTCCCGCAGGACTTTCTCCCCGAGCTCAGGGTCAAGTCTGCCGACAACCATGACCGGAATAGACACCGCCTTTTTTATTCCTGCAGCTACGATTAAATTGGCCCCCGCTCCCCGGCGGCTCCGATCATATTCTCTGGGGAAGGATTTCAGAGGAATGGGAGGTTCCGGATAGAAGAGCGCTTCGGGGAGATACGCGCCGACGTGATATCCCAGCCAGTGACTCCTCACATGAATGGCGTCCGCGCCGGCTTCCTGCAGTAATCGGGCTATCCCCCGGCTATCTTCAGCCGTCATACATTTATCATCTTCAATCCCCATGACCCGACCGATTTCGATACCGTTGATACAGACAGAGACCGGGAAGTCCCGCCCCAGACGCTTTTTGATTTCCTGAATGATTTCAACCGCAAACCGGGCTCTATTTTCCAGGCTCCCACCATAGGCGTCCTGCCGCCTGTTCCAGAAGGGAGAGAGGAAGTTATGCAACAGGTGACTGCTGGCGGCATTGATGTCTACCCCCTGAAATCCCGCCTTCTCAGCCCGCACCGCCGCGCTGGCGAACTTATCCACAATCTCCTCAATTTCCGGGGCAGTAAGTTCGCGGGGCTCTTCATTATGAAAATCGTTTCCCGACTTCATTACCACGTTTGAAGAGGCTATCGGCGGACCGGAGAAAGGAGGGTCCGGGTCAATACCGAGCCTCGACTGCCAGGGGCCGTCGTGGTTCATCTGCATAAATGTCGGGCAGTCATGCTTGCGGATAACCTGAACCAGCTCACTGAGGCCCTTGATGTATTTATCATCGTCAATACGGTACCGCGGCCTCCAGCGCGCGCCCGTTGGGTAATCAATGGTGGGGGACTCCACTATCAGCAGGCCGACGCCGCCCCTGGCTAACGCTTCGTAGAAAGCCTTAATCGCTTCGTTCATGTGGAGGTCGTCTTCGTGCCACATGAACATCCCGGCACCTGTCTTTATTATCCGGTTTCTGGTCTTTACCGACCCTATGTTATGCGGTTCGAGTAGCTTTTCAAATTTCTTATTGCCAGTCAATTGCCCTTCTCTCCTTTTGCCGAATACACACCTGATTAATATAAATAATTTTCACAGGAAAAGTCAAAATAGACGGCAACACAGCGCAAATAAAATAATGTGACTTTCTTTACATTCGAGTTGATTATTCCAAACTTCAGGATAATGCAGCCGCCTTTTCTTTCGCTGAGAAGCCATTATCTTTGTTAAGATAGGCCTAGCTCCCGATAACTTCAACGCCGACCGTACTAAAGTACCCTAGTTGGCATTGGACATTAGTACCAGAGGGTGGTATGATAAACCCGTCAGCAAAGGGAAGGAGTGTAAAATCTTTTTAAAGGAGAGCGAGTGTGACCTGAAGACGTAAGTGAGACTTGTTGTCTGGGGACTCGTGTTCTATGTACCTGTGAATCTCACCTCACCCTGTTGATTCCAGCGATTCTAAGATTAAGCAGTCCATCAGCAATAGACTGTTTACCAAGTCTTTGAGCATCACTCTCCTTGGTTCTTCTTCGCCACCAGTTCTGCATGCGCTGAACACCCCGCCTTTTGAGTTTCCTCACTAATTTTTTTTCATTTCGCGTTCATTCATACCCTGGACAGGGAACGTATGTGTATTGAGTCCGTCTTCGGATAGAAGGAAGGAAAAGAAACATGATAACCTTAAATAATCAGATTTATATCGACAGACAGAAGCTATTGAGCCGCATCGGCTACGGCGACGATTATGAGCCGTCGGCCCGTATTGCCTCTCTGGTGGATGACTATATAGAGAATTACCATGACCTTCTGTCCCCGGCGTATTCGTACACAATCAGAAATATCGAATCGGTTGATGGAAACCGCGTTACTATCGGGGATTCGATTGTTCTGGAGAGCAAGGTCATATCCAGACTACTGGAACGGTGTGAGCGGGTAGCCGTTTTTGCCCTGACGATAGGCAATTACCTGGAAGACCTGGTGGCTTACCTGGCGGAGAACGGACTGATACTCCAAGCAACCGTTCTCGACGCAGTCGGTTCGGGTACGGTGGAAAAGCTGGCAATTCAGGTAGAAGGAAAAATAAGAATTAACGCCGGTATCGAAGGCCTGATTACCAGCCGGCGTTTCAGCCCGGGCTACTGCGATTGGGAAGTTAGCCAGCAGGAACTGGTCTTCCGCATCCTGGACGGCGACATGGCCGGTATAAGGCTGACCGAGAGCATGCTGATGATACCGCGTAAATCGGTGTCCGGCATTATCGGTATCGGTCAGCCCGGAAATGATATAGAAAACTATAACCCGTGCAGCACCTGTTTGAAAAAAGACTGCCCGGGCAGGAGGAGATAGAGTATTAGAGGATGATTCGAAAAGGACTTGAAGGGGGCAACTATAAACCCCTTACCCCCAAAGCTATATCCAGGATAAACGAAACAGTACTGCGCATTATTGAGGAAATAGGTTGTGAGGTTAATTCTGATATAGCACTGGCAGCTCTGGAGAAAGCCGGCGCCACCGCGGATAGAGAAAACCGCCGGGTGCGGCTATCCCGGAAAAAGGCGCTGGAACTCATCAGTAAAGCACCTTCCGAGGTCACCCTCTGCGGTCGCGACGAGAAAAATGACATTTACCTGGGGGGCAGCCGGGTTTACACCGGAACCGGAGGCACCGCCCTCTATATCTACGAGCCGGAAACCGGCGAGAGGCGCCAGGCCACTCTGGAAGACCTGAAAAACATCGCCAGACTGGTCGAGAAACTGGACAATATCCACCTTTTCCTGCTGCCCACCTACCCCAACGAGCTGCCGTTTGAGCAGGTCGATGTCAACCGGTTCTTTACCGGCCTGGATAATACCACCAAGCACATCATGGGCGGCGTCTACACGGCCGAAGGCATGCAGCAGGTCATCAGGATGGCCGAGATAGTCGCCGGGTCGCCCGAAGCACTGCGGAAACGCCCGCTTATCTCCATAATAGCCTGCAGCATCAGCCCCTTCGTTATTGATGGTGAATACGGCGACGTGGTGGCCGCCATCGCGAAGAGCGGCATCCCGCTGGTATGCCCCGCGGAACCTCTATGCGGGGCCACCTCACCGGTGACGCTGGCCGCCAATGTAACCGTCCAGACGGTTGACTCGCTGATGGGGGTAATGCTGGCCCAGGCGGTCAATCCGGGTACGCCGGTAATCTTCGGCTCCGTAGCCACCAGCACCGACCTCAGAGACTACAAGTATATCTCCGGTTCCGTGGAGATGGGACTGCTCAACGCTGCCGGCGCGCAGATGGCCCAGTTTTATAAGCTGCCGTTTTACGCCACCGGCGGCATGACCGACTCCAAGACGCTGGATGCCCAGAGCGGCTACGAATCGGCCATTACCAACCTGCTCTGCGCCCTATCCGGCGCTAATTTTATCCATGACAGCGCGGGGCTGATGGAGTTCGCCCTGACCGCCTGCTATGAGAAGTACGTTATCGATAACGAAATACTGGGTATGGTGATGAGGGCGGTCGAGGGTATCAGGGTAGATGACGAGACCCTGGCTTATGACCTCATTAAGGAGGTCGGGCCGGGTGGTAACTTTGTCACCGCCAAGCACACGCGACGCTTCATGCGTAAAGAGCACTATCAACCTACCCTGAGTGACCGGAATAGTCGCGAGAAATGGGAGGAGAGGGGGAGAAAGACTACCCGGGAAAAGGCTGCCGAAACAGTTAAAGCTATTCTGGAAAGCCCTACCGCTGGCTTGCCCGATGCGGTAAGAAGGCGGGTATTATCGGAAATAACAGGCATCGTGGCATGATACATGCTCGTAATTTGAGAGGAGACATACATGTCCGGGGACATTATAGAATCGATTAAAGAGAATGTTATCCAGGGGAGAGTAACCAGGGATGACGAAGGCATTGACGAGGGCATGGTCGGCCAGCCCGGGGTAACCGAGCTTATCAAGGAAGCTCTCGCCTCGGGGGTGGGTGTCTCTGACATTATAAATAGAGGACTCACGGCATCGATGACAGTCGTGGGGCAGAAGTTTGAGAACGAGGAGTATTATATACCCGATATGCTGGCCTCGGCCGAGGCCGTAGGAGCCGCCATGGAGCTCCTGGAACCATATATGGCTCAAAGCGGCATTAAACCCAAGGGTAAGATACTAATCGCTACGGTGAAGGGTGACCTCCACGATATCGGCAAGAACATCGTATCGATATTGCTGCGGGGCACCGGTTATCTGGTAAAAGACCTCGGCAATGATGTCGAAACCAAGGATATAGTCGAGGCCGTCCGGGAGGAGAAGCCCGATTTTCTCGGGCTATCGGCGCTGCTCACCAGCACCATGGTAAACATGGAAGCCACGATTAAGGCGCTTGCCGAAAACGGGCTCAGGAACAAGGTGAAGATAATCATCGGCGGGGCGCCGGTCTCGGAAGAGTATGCCGAGAGTATCGGCGCCGATGGCTACGGCGCCGACGGTTTTCATGCTATATCCGTGATAGAAGCTTTGAACAGTGGTGATTCCGTCGCTAGTTAGCCTCTACCCGCCGGCGGCGTATCAATAAGGAGGAACGAAGTGCCCAGAGAAGGAATTCTGGTTAACAATCCCCTAGAAAGGCTGTCCGGTGAGCAGGTCCGGCAGATTCACGATGCTTCTATCGAGATACTGAACGACCCGGGGCTGCTGTGCTTTAATAAGAAGGCAGCCGAGATATTTCAAAGCCACGGGGCTGAAGTTACCAGCGTTTCCGACAGCGATACTCCCTGCTGGCACGTGAGGATTCCGGAAAGACTCGTCACCGACGCCCTCGACAGTGCGCCCAAAACAGTTACACTGGGAGCCAGAAACCCGGATAACGCCCTCATAATGAAGGGTGACGAGCCGAGGGTCTTCTTCATTACCGGCTCGGAAACAAATACGTGGCTGGACGTTGATTTTCCAACCTACGTCAATAAGTCAGACCCCAGAAAAGAAATCAAGGTGCCTGAATTTCAGCCGCGGCGCAGCACGGTGGCCGATTTGTGCGATTCGGCGCATGTCTGCGAGCACCTGGAGACCGTCGACGGCTATATACGGACGGTTAACATCCAGGATAAAGATATCAACGAAGATAACAAGGACGTCAACAAGTTCTTCGCCTGCCTGAACAACACCACCAAACATGTCATGTCGGGTCTGACCAGCCTTAACCAGCTGGATAACGTGGTGAAGATGGCCGAATTGGTCGCGGGCGGCCCGGATAAACTCAAGGAGAACCCCTTGATATCGTTTATCACCTGCCTGGTGAAGAGCCCGCTGCAGTTCGTCGATGATACCACCGAGACCTTCATGGAGGTGTGTAAAAGAGGGCTGCCCATAGTGGTCTCATCCTCGCCGCAGGCCGGGACCTCCGCGCCCATCAAGGAGGCCGGCATCATGGCCCAAATCAATGCCGAGGTTCTGGCCGGCCTAACCCTCGGCCAGCTGGTGAACAGGGGAACGCCGGTGCTTTACGGCAGCGTGCCGGTGAGGGCGAGGATGGATACGCTCGGCGATTCCTACGGGTCGATAGAGACCAGCCAGTATAATATCGACTGCGTGCAGATGGCACGTTTTTATAAAATACCAAACTACTCCACTTCGGGTGTCTGCGATACGAAAATGCCCGGACAGCAGTCGTCGATAGAGAGGCTGTTCTCCGATATCGTGGTCACGCTGAGCGGCCCGCAATTTTTGCACTGTGCCTTCGGCCTGCTGGACGGCAACTCCGTATTCTGCCTGCTCCAGGCCGTCCTGGATGATGCGCATTTCCAGATGATTAAATTCTTCCTGAAATCGCCGCGCATCAACGAACAGGAGCTTGATACGGTCAAGAAACAAATAAAGGAAGTAGTGGCGACGCCGCAAAAAATGTTCATCAACTATATCCGCCCGGTCATGCGCAGCGGGGAAATTTCGCCGCCCTATCCCTTCGAAGGAGATGGCGACAGTGACAGTGTATTCGCTTTAGCCAACGAGCGTTTACAGGAGCTCAGGGCAAGACCCGTGGAGCATATTGACCCGGATACCACCGCCAGAATATTCCGGGAGATACCCGGTCTGCTGCCCAGGCTCAACGTATATAAAGGGGAAAGATAATAATGAGTGAAGATATCCTGAACCAGTTGAAAGAGAACGTAATACAGGGAAGAAAAACCCGTGATGATATCGGTATCGACGAATCGCTATCCGGGACACCGGGTGTGCTGGAGCTGACGGAGTCGGCCCTGTCTCAGGATATTTCTCCGGATTTAATCATCTCCAAAGCTCTCACTCCGGGAATGGAAGTTGTCGGCGAGAAATTTTCCACGAAGGAATACTTCATACCGGATATGCTGGCCTCGGCCGATGCCGTCGGGGCGGCTATGGACATACTGAAGCCGCTCCTTGAGGAATCGAACCTGGAAACCAAAGGGAAATTCGTTATCGCCACGGTAAAGGGGGACATTCACGACATCGGTAAAAACATCGTGGCTATCCTGCTCAA
>JAUWZF010000074.1 GCA_030615475.1 Dehalococcoidales bacterium
AGACGTCCGAGCAACGCCCGCACTCGGTACAGGCGTAAGAGTCGAACAACCCCTTCCAGGTAAACTGGTCCACCTGCCCGACCCCGAAGGTATTGTCCCCGGTGAACTCTTCGCGGGGCTGGGTCTTAATTTTTTCCAGGCTCTTGAAAAAGCAGTTGGGGATGGAGGCAAGGACATGCATGTGCTTGCTGTAAGGCAGATAGTTAAGGAAAGCCAGCAGCACCACCGCGTGAATCCACCAGAAAACATTAGCGGACGTTTCCAGGCTCCCCGCCGACGCTCCCGATGGAATAATAGAAGCCCCGAAATTAGATATGAACATATAGTCTGCCGCTCTCTCCGTACCCCGGGCTATTTCGCTGGCATGCATGCCGAAGAAGGCAATCATCAGGAAACCCACCATCGACAGGATAACGAAGGCATCACGGCTCCTGGCCTCTGTGTAGGGCGGCGGGAAAGTCAGGCGGCGGATTACGGCTAAAATTACCGAAAGCAGGGCCAGAACGGACACAATATCGAAAATACAGGCCAGCGTAAAGTAGGCGCCGTCCGGCAGGCGCGAGTAACTGATGACATCCGGGGCAAGGCCGTTGAGCAGGAACTCGGCGTTGGCGATTAACAGTACCATAAAGGCCCAGAAAAGGACAAAGTGGTTGATGCCGAACGGCTTGCTGACCACCCGCCTCTGGCCGAAAGCGTAATACAGCATGTTCCAGAAACGCTTGTGTAAAGCATTGAACCGATTGTCCGGCCGGCCCCTGAGAACCAGGCCGAAACGCCGGTAACAGCTCCAGCCGAAGAACAGTATGGCGGCTGCGAAGACAACGATAAATGCAATTACGTCTGACGTCAAAATATGTTATTCCCTATCTGAAATTATTTAATAATGTCATTCTCGGGCTTGACCCGAGAATCCAGACCCCCTTACACCACCACTGGATTCCCGCTTCCACGGGAATGACAACTGGTGCGCTGGAATGACACCAAACAATTGTAAAACTCCTTCTCCGTCGTTTCTTTATTATTTTAAGTGGAGGTGCCCGCCTTTTTTGCTTTTAGCTCCCTGGCATAACCGGTGATTGCCGGTATTACCTGAAAGAGGTCGCCGACAATCCCGAAGGTAGCTACTTCAAAAATCGGCGCCTGTTTATCGCGGTTAATGGCGATAATCACGTCCGAGTCCTGCATGCCGACCAGGTGCTGAATGGCGCCGCTGATACCACAGGCGATATAAATCTTGGGTCTGACCGTCTTGCCCGTCTGGCCGACCTGCCTTTCCAGAGGCATCCAGCCGGCTTCCACAGCCGCACGGGAGCAGGCCACCACCCCACCCAGTTCGTCAGCCAGTTCCTGTAATATGCTGTAATTCTCCGTGTTGCACATGCCACGCCCACCCGAGACGATGATATCGGCCGCAGCCACATCGACGCTGTCCAGTTTCTTGTCTTCGATTATCTCCAGCACCTTGACAGCAATATCTTCTTCCTTGATGGGCACGGTCTCGCGGACAATCTCGCCGGTGCGGGAAGTATCCTTCTCCGGCAGGGGCATAACATGGGGTCGCACCGTGGACATCTGCGGTCGCGTATACTCCGTCAAAATGGTCGCCATGATGTTACCGCCGAAGGCGGGACGTGTCTGCAACAGGAAACCCTTATCGTCGATGGACAGGCCGGTACAATCGGCGGTCAGCCCGGTCTTGAGCTTCGTGGCGATGGCACCGGCCAAATCTCTTCCCAGACCGGTGGCCCCGATGAGCACAATCTCCGGCTTATATTTTTCTACCAGATGACAAAAAGCCCGGTAGTACGATTCGGTACGGTAATAGTGGAATACGGAGTCTTCAATCAGATAGACCCTGGCGGCGCCGTAGGCGAATGCCTCCCGGCAGAGATGCTCCACCTTATCACCGATACATACCGAGCACAGCTCAACGCCCCGCGTTTTGGCCAGGTCGGCACCCACTCCCAACAGTTCCCAGGAGACTTCCGCCGGTTTACCCTCGGTGTGCTCGATGAAAACCCAGACGCCCTTGTATTCTTTAATTTTAGCCAGCCTGGGGTCTTTCTCTTCGGCCTCCGGTTTGGCTTCGGGTTTGGCCGCGGCCTTCTGCGCCGCCAGTTCATCAAGAATCTTCTGCTCTTCCGGCGTGAAGTAAATCTCGATGGCCTCGACCGGGCAAACCTTGATGCACCGACGGCAACGGGTGCATTTCTCCAGGTCGATGATAGGCTCACCCTTTTCGTTCATGGTGATGGCATCTTTCTGGCACTCGCTCTCGCAACGAGCGCCGCAGGCGATGCACTTGCCGGGGATAAGCCGCGCCGTGCCGCGGGGTCTCTTAATCTTTTTCGGTCCTTCCATTGACGATAACTCTACCTTCAGCTATAAGGACAGAAGGTCCTTTTCCCTCATCCTGTCTATTAACGACCTGGCAACATCTTCAGGCTTATCATCTTCTCCGCCCAGCATCTGGCCCTTGGTCCTTTCCGGCGAGAAGATTTTGCGTACCTGTGTCGCCGACCCCTTAAGCCCGATAGTCTCCTCATCTATTTTCATCTCCTGGTTGTCCCAGAGGGCTATGGCCGCGTCCTCGGCCATCAGGCGCATGGGTACCGTAGGATAGCGGGGGGTGTTAATTTCTCTCAGCACCGCAATCATGGCAGGTAAGGGCGCCGTCACAATTTCATGACGACCCTCCAGTTTACGCCTGACCTTCACCTGCCTGGTCTTCAGGTCAACTTCTTCAATGCGGTCGACCAGGGTCAGCTGTGAGTATCCCAGGCGGGAAGCGATGCCGGGGCCTACCTGAGCCGTGTCCCCGTCGATGGTCTGCCGTCCGCATATGATAAGGGCCAACTCTTCCTGCTGCGCCAGTTTGCGGATAGCCTCGGTCAGGACCATGCTCGTGGCCAGGGTATCGGCGCCACCGAAGGCACGGTCGCTCAGCAGTATCGCCTCATCGGCTCCTAAAGCCTGAGCTTTTCGTAAAGTAACCTCAGCGGTGGGGGGCCCCATGGAAATAACCGCGACGCGAAAGCCGTACTTATCCTTCAGCCGGAGGCTTTCTTCCATGGCGTGGGTATCATAGGGGTTCATGATGAAGGGTACACCTTCCCTGATGAGAGTACCGGTAACCGGATCGACTTTGACCTGCGTTGTGTCCGGTACCTGTTTGACGCAGGCAACTACTAACATCAGTTTTAATGTACCTAAGAATGAATAGCAAGTACTGTTAGAAGTACTGTTAAATATTACCACATAATCAGTCAGTCGGCAAATAGATTTTTCATGGTTCTGTCCGGTGTTGGTTATTTCAGTATTTTCTGAACCTCACCCCATTTTTACCTCACCCCCTTAATCCCCCTCTCCAGCCAATAAAAACTCAGTCTGGCTGTGATGCTTCCGGCTGGAGAGGGGTCAGGGGTGAGGTAAAAATAGACAACCGAATATAAACATAATTTATATCGTCGGGAGATATGCCTTTTGCCGTTACTCTCAACGCTGTGATAAACTACAAATATAAACGGAAAAGATACGCCATGAATATACTGGTAACCAGCGATGACGGCATAAACGCCGAAAACCTGTGGATACCGGTACGGGAGCTACAATACGGTAAAAAACAGTTGAGTCTTAGAAAATGCAGCACCACATTGGTACGGACATTATAGAAATCGAGCGAATCCGCCGGATAATCGAACACTTCGGCGACCGTTTCCTGCACCGCGTCTACACGGAAGCGGAACTCCGTATTTACGGTCACCGGCCCCACTCGCTGGCCGCCAGCTTCGCCAGCAAGGAGGCGGTCATGAAAGTGCTGGGCACCGGCGCGAGGGGCGTCGGCTGGCGGGATATAGAGACGCTCTACCACCCCAGCGGCAAGCCGCTCGTCAAGCTCAACGGCCGGGCCAAAAAAGAGGCGGACAGACTGGGTATAAAAGAAATTGACGTCAGCCTCTCCCACTCCAGGGCGTACGCCACCGCCACGGCTATCGGGTCGACCTAATCACAACAAAGATAGTCATTGCGAGGAGCTTAGCGACGAAGCAATCTCATATTACGCTTGTTGAGATTGCCACGCTTCGCTCGCAATGACAGACCGTTTAGCCCTCCCAGACCACCTCCCCGCCGATAATAGTCATCTCTACCTTGATGTCCTTTATCCGCTCCGGGGGCACTTTTGTGGGGTCGCCGCTTAACACAACAAGGTCGGCCAGCTTACCCGGAGAGATGGAGCCCTTGATGTTTTCTTCAAAAGAGGCATAGGCAGCATTGACCGTATACAGCGCCAGCGCCTGCTCGGGTGTAATAGCTTCCTCCGGCAGAAGTACCTGCCCCGACTCGGCCTTCCGTGTGACCGCCCCGTAGATACCGAACAGCGGATTAACAGGCATGACCGGCGCATCCGAGCTGCCGGCGACAACCACGCCGCTTTCTAAGGGCGACCTGATGCGGTACAGCCACGGCAGCTGGCTGTGGGCTACCGTCGCCAGATACCTCTCACCGCTGTAATAGATGGTCGAGGGGTGGGTAACGATGACCGCACCCAGTTTTTTCAATCGCTCCAGGAGATACGGAGGACACTCGCTGCAGTGTTCGACGCGGTGTCGCCTGCCAACCACCGGAGAATGACCGTCAACGTATTCCAGAGCCTTAATGGCCGCTTCGACAGTGCTCTCGGCAACGGCGTGGAACGCCAGCTGAAAACCCGCCGAGTGGCAGTCGAGTGCCGTTTTGTGGAGCTCATCCCGGGACGGTCTGACACCCCCCTCGCCGATACCCAGCATAACCTTGACCGCCCCAAGTCGCATCTGATTATCCCCCGAACCTGAGGTTAAACCCGCTTCTTTGAACTGTACCCAGGCCGGAGCGCCCGCCATCATGTAAATCCGACTGCGCAGCTTGCCCGAATCCTCGAAACCACCCACAGACTGCCACCTCCCCCAGTCATTGCTGACGGTCGCCTCCTGCAAGGAGGTTATCCCGTTAGCAAGCAAATGACGGTTGGCCAGGGTAACACCTTCACTCATTTCCTCATCGGAAAAAGGGGGCATTACCTCGCTGCGGATATAGCCCAGCATATCGATAAGAATGCCGTTCGGCTCGCTGGTGGTCAGGTCACGCTCGATGCGGCCTCCGGGCGACTCCGGCGTTTCCATGCCGATGCCGGCCAGGTAAAGCGCCAGACTGTTGAGCACGCAGGCATGCAGCGAGCGGTGGCTCAGGACGACGGGGTGGTTGGGGGCAACCTCATCTAAATCCCAGCGGGTGGGGCAGCGTTTCTCCGCCAGGTAAAACTCGTTATAATCGGTGCCGCTCAGCCATGTACCCGGCGGGGTACTTTCCGCCCTGCGGCGGATAGCCTCCTTGATATCGGCAATGGAGCGCACCGCCGGCGGACTGAGGTCGATGCTGAGGAGCTTTCTGATAAGGGAGAAAAGGTGGAGGTGGGCATCGTTGAAACCGGGCACCACCGTCCTGCCCTGGCAGTCGATTATTTTGGTCTTTGCCCCGGTCACCGAATCCAGTGCGTCATCACTGCCGACCACGAGTATCCTGTCGCCGGAGATGGCCACCAGTTCCGCGGACGGTTGTCCGGCATCCATAGTGAGCACGCTGGCATTTTTAAGGATAATATCGGCCGGCATTTTTCACCTTAGAACAATTTTTTTATTACCTCTCCCCCTTTATCCCCCTCTCCTTGCGAGGTTAAAAGGAGAGGGGGAAGAGATTTGAGAGAGGGGGCAGAGCGCCCTCTCTGACTTACACTCCCCCCTTCCCTTCACAAATAACTAAGGTAAGGGGGTCAGGGGGATAGGTTCCTTAAAAACCCTAATATCCTTTTTGACGGGGTATCTATTAGCCAGTATACTATTGATAACTACGCCCTGCAAAGGAGAAAGCAATGGACACGGAACAACGAGCCCAAAAGCTGGCAGCGTGGATTAAGGAGAAAGTGCAGGACGCCGGGTGCCGGGGTGTGGTGCTGGGGGTAAGCGGGGGTCTCGACTCCTCGGTGGTGGCGGTGCTGTGCCAGCGGGCTTTCCCGCAGAACACCCTCGGCGTGATTATGCCCTGCCACAGCGTCGATACCGACAAAGCTCATGCCGGAGTCGTGGCCAGCCGCTTCAACATACCGACCATGGAAGTAATTCTGGACAGCGCTTTCGACGCGCTGATTCAGATATTGCCGGACTATCAGCCAGACCCGGCAAACG
>JAUWZF010000159.1 GCA_030615475.1 Dehalococcoidales bacterium
CGCCAGCATCCTGCGAGTGGCACAGGAAAAAGGCGCCGACAGCAGCGATGGCGACGTCTCCCTGCTGACCACCGAGCCGGAGCTTATCCTGATACGCAAGATGCTGCTCCTGCCGGAAATAGTCGAAACGATAGCCCGGACTCTTGAGCCCCACCACCTGACCTATTACGCGCAGGACCTGGCTACCGTTTTCCACAGCTTTTACAAGCAGTGCCGAGTCGTCTCCGGTGATAAAGCCATGACCGGGGCGCGACTTAAACTGGTGAGGGCCGCCAAGCTCGTACTGGGCAGGACACTCGGCCTGATGGGCATGACCGCCCCGGAGAGAATGTAATTAATTAGAGAGGATTAAATGAAAAAACGAGTTTTTTCCGGCATTAAGCCGACCGGAGATATTCACATAGGCAATTACCTGGGAGCTAACAGGCACTGGGCGGCCATGCAGGATGATTATGATAATATCTTCTGCGTTGTGGACCTGCACGCCATTACCGAACCGCAGGACCCTGCGTTGCTTAAAGGCAGGATTCGTGAGTTTGCCGGTCTGCTTATGGCTATCGGTATTGACCCCGAACGTTCTATACTGTTTGTCCAGTCGCACGTCCACGAACACAGCGAGCTGGCCTGGATTCTCAACTGCTTTATCCCGATGGGCTGGATGTACCGCATGACCCAGTTTAAAGAAAAAGCGGAGCAACAGAGGGAGCAGGTAAGTGTCGGGCTTTTCGACTATCCCTCCCTGATGGCTGCTGATATCCTGCTTTACAGAACCGATGTCGTCCCCGTGGGTGAAGACCAGAAACAGCACGTGGAGTTGACCCGGGATGTAGCCCAGCGTTTCAATAATATCTACGGCGAGACCTTCGTGCTGCCGGAGCCCCTTATCCCCGATGTCGGTGCCCGCATCATGGGACTAGATGACCCCACGAAGAAGATGAGCGGCAGCGAAGAGGGCGCCGGTCATGCTATCAACCTGCTCGATTCACCGGACATGATACGCTCCAAGATAATGAAAGCCACCACGGATTCCAAGCGCGACATCCTCTTTGACGAAAGCCGTCCCGGCATATTCAACCTGCTGTCTATCTACCAGACCTTCACCGGAGAGGATAATAAACAGATAGAATCACGGTTTGAAGGCAAGGGCTACAGCGACTTCAAGAAAGCCCTGGCCGAGGTGGCCATCGAAGGCCTGCGCCCGCTGCAGGAACGTTATAAGGAATTAACCGGCGAACCCGGCCGTATCGACTCTATTCTGGCTAAAGGAGCTGAAAAGGCCCGCCCTCTCGCCGAAAAGATGCTCGCCGAGGTCCAGAAAAAGGTGGGGCTGGGGTAAATACCACGCCCTAAGCCGTTGATGATACGAGGGCGGGCCGGGTGGGAAAAGATATCACTGAAGGGCGGGGTGCGGGGTTAATAAAACCCTATTTCTTATACTTCTTCACAAACCGCTTCATCCGCGTCAGGGCTTCCTCAATATCCGCCAGCGAGGTCGCGTAGCAGCAGCGGACATACCCCTCTCCACACTCCCCGAAGGCCGAACCGGGCACCACCGCCACCTTCTCCTCCGTGAGGAGCTTCTCCGAGAATTCCTCCGATGTCATACCTGTGCTCTTAATAGACGGAAAGGCGTAGAAAGCCCCCTTCGGCTCGAAGCAGGGCATCCCGATGTCGTTTAACCCCTTGACGATAATCAACCGCCGCCGGTTATAGTCCTCCACCATTTCCAGCACATCCGGTTCACCCGTTTTGAGGGCTTCGATGGCGGCCACCTGGGCCATGGTGGGGGCGCTCATAATCGTGTACTGGTGAATCTTGGTCATGGCGGTAATAATTTCCTTCGGCGCCGCCGCGTAGCCGATGCGCCACCCGGTCATGGCGTAAGCCTTGGAGAATCCGCCCAGTAAAATCGTGTTCTCTCTAACGCCGGGCAGGCCGGCGAAACAGGTATGCTCCACGCCGTAGACCAGCCGGGCGTAAATCTCGTCGGAGACCACCATCAAGTTGTGCCGTTTGGCGACCTCCGCTATGGCCAGCAGCTTGTCCCGACTCATCACCGCCCCGGTGGGGTTGGCGGGATAGCCAATCAGTATCGCCCTGGCCTTATCGGTAATCCTTGCCTCGATGTCCCCGGCGTCGACCTCGAAGTTATTCTCCTGGCTGGTCGGCACCATGACCGGCTCGCCGCCGGCGAGGATGACACAGGAATCGTAAGCGACGTAATGGGGGTCGGGCATGATAACCTCATCCCCCGGATTAAGTATCGCCCGCAGCGCCAGGTCCATCGCCTCGCTGACGCCGACGGTAATCAGAATCTCCCCGAAGGGTTCGTATTTTATGCCGTATTTTTCTTCGAGATATCGCGCCGTCTCCTCGCGCAGCTCCGGCATCCCCGAATTCGAGGTGTACATCGTGTAGCCCTTTTCCAGCGACCGCACGGCGGCCTCGCTGATGTGCCAGGGCGTGGCGTAGTCCGGCTCACCGACCCCCAGCGAAATGACCTCTTCCATGGACGCCAGCAGGTCGAAGAACTTGCGTATCCCGGAGGGCGAAAGTCGGTTCACCCGCTCCGAGATAATCTTCTGCTGTTTTCTACTCTGTTCGATTTTCCTCGCCGACATGATATCTCCTGAGAATAACGCCTTACAGTATTACCGGCTGCCGCTTGACCGCCTCCCCACCCTCGAAAGTTTCACCGTCCACCTTGTAACGCTTCAGCACGAAATGGGTAACCATCCCCTGCACGCCTTCGATATGGGCCAGGTTCTCCGATACGAAGTCGGCCACCTGGCGCTCGGACTTACCCATGACGACCAGCAGCAGGTCATAGGTGCCCGAGGCAAGGTAAAGGGAGCGCACCTGCCCGAACTGGGCGATACGCCCGGCTATGGAGTCGAACCCCGCCTCCGGCTCCGGCGTGACCTTGACCTCGATTATTGCCCAGACCTGGTCGTCTTCAATCCTGTCCCAGTTGACTATTGTCTTGTATTTCAGGATAAGCTTGTCTTTCTCCGCCTGCTTGATGAGCTTGGTCACTTCGCCGACGGGTGTCCCGGTCATGGTAGCTATCTGCCTGGTGGTGGTACGGGCATCGTTTTCCAGTATCTTTAAAATATCCTGCAGCATATCCTTACCTCCTCACGACCTCGGTTACGGACCACCGTTTCCTGGCTTCATTATAGCAGAGTCGGAAGAATTTGTTATCCCCCGTTTTTACCAGAAAATACCTCTCCCCCGGTTCCTGCCACGCCTTCTCTATCCCAACAATGCCATATTCCACGCCCTCCCACTTAAAAGAGCGCGGCTCTTGGGCATACGTATGTCCCGAGTAGCACTTTACGGTCAGGTCGTTCAAGCCTGCCCACCTTCTCTTGAATTAAAAACTAGGCTGTCCTGTTTCTACGCATTCCCGCGAGCGCCACTGCGACTAATCCCACACCGAGCAGCACTGCCAGGGTTTCGATTGAGGCCGTTTCCATAAGACCCAGCACGATGCACGCTATAGCCAGCACCAGCGCTATCACCCTCAATGCGAAAGACGTAACCGTCTCCCTGCTGTTCATGGCTTTTACCTCCGTATGACTTATTCTTACGATTTTTGCCGTAACGTATACAAATACCCCTAAATCACCCTCCCCTCCTGCCTGGCCTTTCTATCCAGGTACATGCCGACGGCCACCCCGAGGGCCACGCCGATGGCGGTGCCGATGCCGGGATTATCCATTGCCGCCCCGAGCGCCCCGCCAAGCCCCGCCCCGATAACCATACCGATACCTATTCCCATCCCCAGGTAATGCCCTTTATCCACCAGCTTGTGGACTTTCTTCAAATGCTCTTTCAGTTTATTAACGGCTTTTATGTGATTTTTGAAGCCTTCTTTGCCGGGCATCTGGACGAGCAGGCTCAACTCCTGCATCAGGCTGGTGATTTCCTGCTTGAGCGCCTGGCACTCCGCGCATATGTCGGAAAATTCGTCGACTCTTCT
>JAUWZF010000041.1 GCA_030615475.1 Dehalococcoidales bacterium
GGATTCTAAACATTTTCTGAACAATTCCTGGACAATAAAAAGGAGCACCTTATTCGGTACCCTTAATATACTAGAATTGACTCTCATTCCTGTCACAAGACAGCCGTATTTTCCCTCATTCGTATCACAGTACATTGACACAAAGAAAAGAATCCTAACTAAGCGTCTTCTTATGCCGTTTGGATGCTCCTGATATTCATAACGCCACCAGCGAAAGAGCTTATTAAAACACTCTCTCTCAGGGACAAGGATATGAGCCAACCGGATAACAAGATACTTGAAAGCTTGAGCGGCGGTAGCGAGCGTAGTAGATTCACTCAATCGAGGTGATGTTGAAAGGCTACTAAATTGCTATTACTACCCTAATCATCTGACGAGGGAAGTCGGCTTATGTTTACGTTGCACAATAGCTTATGTTGTTAAGCCAATCTTAAAAACACTTCTACGTGGTTTGTTAGTACTCGATAAAAAGGTCCGTTCAGTTCCACGCCTGAGGATTAACCGTGAAAAGATGAGATAAAAAACGAACCTTTTTATACAAATATCAGTTTGATTAATTCATACAGAATTGAAACCTTGAATTTTACCATTCGGTGGGCCAGTGTCGAGAACTAATCAACGCTATTTCGTAGCTACGAAAAGACTATCTAAATAGTCTACTTACTAATAGCTACCAGCAAGAATGTGACCTCCTATAATCAATCAAAATAGCAGGTAAAATCCCCAACTCATCATTTTCAAATGTCGGAGTAGCATATTTTGACGTAAGATCGCTACGGCACATGCCACTTCGGTTTTCATAGTAAAACCTACTTGATCAGCGGGGCACCTGCCCAAACAACTTCTTCGTAGCAACGAAATAACAAAGGGGCGCGTGGCGCAGTGGTTTTTCATAGTAAAAACCTACTTGATCAGCGGGGCACCTGCCCGAACGATTTATTCGTAGCAACGAAATAAGAAAGGGGCACGTGCTTTCGCCATTCTTGAACCATGTATACTCTTATTATCTTTATCTTAACGTTTATATCTTGACATGCAATATATTATGGTATAACATGGTATATATTACTATATCCATGATAAGGAGGGACAATCATGGCCGAATCAAACTCTGCTATCCCGGTTAGCGACATTATCCGTACCGAAGGCAACTCCCTGACCGTAAAGGTCGGGGAGTACCTGCTGACTCTGAAGATCGAGGGTCCGGAACCCAAGCCAAGCGGAAGGCTAAAGCTCGAGCATGGGCGGACCATGTTCGACCTAGTACTTGATGCCGCCAGGGCCTTTGTAAGAGAAACTGGTGACAACGAGTTCAGTGCGGCTGTTCTCTACCACCTTATAACACAAAAACACCCAGACTTGGAACTCAGGAGGAATAGCTGGAACTCCCACGTCGTGAGCTCTGCACCGAACCACTCGTCTTACCGACACTACACCTCCCACCGCAAGTATTTCCGCTATCTGGGAGGAGGTAAATATTCCCTTGAGCCAGACCTGCTTCCTTAAAAAAATACTCCTATAAAAATAATTAGAGGAGAGGAGGATGATACGATGAATAATGATCAACAACAAAAGGTGGCAATCTACGCACGGGTAAGCTCACAGGAACAGGCCATCGAGGGCGTCTCCATCGATGCCCAGGTGGCTGCCCTCAAAGCTTATGCTAAAAGCCAGAGCTGGGAGATCTACGATGAGTACATCGATGGCGGCTTTAGCGGCGGGACAGACGAGAGACCGGCACTAAGACGTCTCCTTTCCGATGCCGGTCAGGGCAGGTTCAGCATCATCGCCGTATGTAAGCTCGACCGCTTCTTTCGTAACCTCAGGCTCCTTCTCAACCATCTCTACAGTCTGGAACAGATCGACATCAAGTTTGTATCCACCCAGGAGGGACTCGACACGTCCACACCCTATGGAAAATTCGCCGTCCAGATCATGGGAGTCATCGCCGAATTCGAGAGGGGCCGAATCGGCGAGCGGGTCCGTGACAGCCGGCAATACCGGATAGCCCAGGGGCACTGGCCCGGTGGCCGGACGCTTTACGGCTATCGCTGGCTGCAAGCGGAACAGAAGTGGGAAATCGACGAGAATGAAGCCAGTCTGGTCAGGTATATTTACGACCTGTATCTTCAGGAAAAGCTGGGCACCATGAAAATACCTTTCCGGTTGGATGAGGAGGGCTACCGTACCCGTCTCGGCTACCGCTGGGGTTTTGCTACCGTGTACAAGATTCTTTCCTATTCAGCCTATATGGGGACACATCCCAAAGGATACCAGATGCCGGCCATTATCGATGAGGAAACGTGGGAGATGGCCCAGGCAAAGCGCCGGGAGGCACGGCAGGTGAGAAAGACAGTGCGACACTGGCTCCTGCAGGGGAGGTGTGTCTGCGGCGAGTGCGGCCATGTCCTGAGTTGCCAACAAAAGGATAACACCGAACGCCGTTATTACAGCTGCCCGGGAAGGTGGAAGGACACGCATCTGGACGGCTCTCCGAGGTGTAAGCTGCCCCGTATTAAGGCCGACCTGCTGGAGAGGGCTGTCTGGGGCCGTCTTAAAGCCGTGCTGACCGACAGCGATACCCTCAGGGAGGGTATGAAAAACAGCCTCGCCCAGCTTAAAGAGAGGCGAGAGCAACTGAATCAAAGTACCGGCTCGGTGGATAAAAAGCTCGAAGCCATCGTCGCCAAAAAGGAGAGACTGGGTCTGGTCTTTGCTGACGGCACCATAACCAGGGAGACCTATCAGAAGAAACTACAGGAGGTCGTCCGAATAGAAAAGGACCTGCTTAAAGCGCGGGGCAACCTCAGTCCACAAGACAGGGGCGAAATCGGTGACCTGGAATTGGCGATAGTCTCGCTGGAGAAAACGCTCAGTTCGAAGTCCGCGAGAGTACTCCTCACGGAGCTTGGCGTCCGGACGGTCGACTTTCCGGAAGACTGGATTGTGGGTTATGATGTCCCGATTGAAGCAGCCGGTCTATATGATTTCGTTGCCGTCGAAACGCCGGATATGCTGAGGATACCGGAGATGGGCCTGACGATGAGGATTGTAGACGGGCCGGAGGTGAACTGGAATTTTGAGATAACAAGAGATACAATATGGAGGAATATAAGGGAAGTTTTTAACCGGTTGGGTATCAAGGTCTACATCTTCAATGACAGGGTTGAGATCAGGGGCTACATACCTACAGAGGTAATAGAAATACCCCGCGAAACCGACAGATCTGGAAGAGGGGCGATTATCTGTTCGGCAGGGGGACACAGGGGGTGGGTTCAAAAACCATGACAGCAGCAATTGAACAGCTTGAAGCCAAGGGGAAGGCTGCTAAAGCCGCCGCCCACCACCTGGCCTACCTCTCCACCGATATTAAAAATGAAGCCCTGCACAATATTGCCGACGACCTGCTCGCCAGGAAAGACGGGATACTGGCCGCCAACAAGAAGGACTATGAGGAAGCCAAAGCCTCCGGTATTGGTGACGCCCTGCTCGACCGGCTGATGCTGGATAAAAGCCGCCTCGAAGGGATAGCTCAGGATGCGCACGCCGTCGCCGCTTTACTCGACCCCGTCGGCGAGACATTCGAGATGCGCACCCTCCCCAACGGATTGCAGGTCAGCAAGAGGCGTGTCCCCCTGGGTGTCATCGGGGCTATCTACGAGAGCCGACCCAACGTCACCGTGGATATCTCCGCCCTCTGCCTGAAATCGGGCAACGCCGTTATCCTGCGGGGCGGCAAGGAGACCATCAACTCTAATATCGCCATAGTGAAAGTAATCCAGGAGGCCTGCAAAAAGGCCGGCATGCCCGAAGGCTGCGTGCAGTTCATCGAGAATACCGACCGCGCCCTGGTCGACCACCTGCTCAAGATGAACGATGTTATCGACATGATTATTCCGCGAGGCGGGGCGGGCTTAATAAAATCCGTCAGGGAAAACGCCACCATGCCGGTGGTCAGCGGCGGCATCGGCGTCTGCCATACCTATGTGGACAACAGCGCCGACATCGATAAAGCCGTGGCCATCGTCTATAACGCCAAGGTGCAGCGCCCTACGGTCTGCAATGCCCTGGACACGGTGCTCGTCCATGCCGGTATTGCTCAAACGTATCTGCCGAAGATGGCGCAAGAACTGGCCAAAGCGGGGGTGGAGATGCACTGCGACGAACGCGCCCTCGCCATCCTTAAAGCCGATAAGTCCCTGAAACTCGTCCCCGCCGTCGACGGGGACTGGGGCAAGGAATTCCTGGCGCTGATTGCGGCGGTTAAGGTCGTGGACTCCCTGGACGGAGCGCTGGAGCACATCGAAAAATATACCTCCGGGCATTCCGAGGCCATCCTCACCGAAGACTCCCCCTCGGCCCTGCGCTTCCTCAACGAGGTGGATGCCGCCTGCGTCTACGTCAACGCCAGCACGCGCTTTACGGATGGGAGTCAGTTCGGGCTGGGGGCGGAGGTGGGCATCAGCACGCAGAAGCTGCACGCGCGCGGCCCGTTGGGACTGAAAGAACTGACGACCTACAAGTGGATTATCCTCGGCAACGGCCAAGTAAGGCAGTAGGTTAGCTTACCTGCGGCTATTTTTATTTCGTTATTGCGAGTGCAGAAATTTCTATTTACCTCACCCCCTGTGTCCCCCTCTCCAAATGGGGCATTAGAGAAAGCCTTTGATGATTTTGTTTGGAGAGGGGGAGATATTTTGAGAGGGGGCTTCGCCCCCTCTCGCTTCGCACTCCCCTATTTGGGGTGCGGGGATTTCTTACGAGATAAGCTACTGATGCCGCGAGGGCGGCCTGGGTGGGAAAAGATAACAACGAAGAAATAACGGCTCTGATTACTGTTTAATTTTCAAGACATCCTGCTGTGCCTGAAACAGCTGTTGGATGCCCCTTTCCGCCAGCGAGAGCAAATCATCGATTGCCTGCTTGTTGAAGGGTTTACCCTCGGCGGTTCCCTGCACCTCGACGAACTCTCCCTTGCTGGTCATCACCACGTTAAAGTCCACCGCGGCCTGGGCATCCTCATCGTAGCACAGGTCCATCATCATATAGGTATTGACGATACCGACGCTGGTCGCCGCTACGGCGCTCTTCAGCGGTATCGATGAAATGACGCCCATATTTTGAAGTGTTTCCAGCGCCTGGTACAGGGCGACATAGGCGCCGGTAATAGCGGCGGTCCTGGTGCCGCCGTCGGCCTGGAGGACATCGCAGTCTACTATCAAAGTCCTTTCGCCCAGTGAGTCCAGGTCGGCTACGGCCCGTAGCGAACGCCCGATAAGACGCTGGATTTCCTGGTTCCGGCCGCCGACTCTACCAAGTGTGGAATCGCGCTGGGTGCGTGTCACCGTGGCCCGGGGCAGCATAGCATATTCGGCGGTAATCCAGCCGGTGCCGCTCCCCTTGAGAAAGGGGGGCACCCTCTCCTCGACGCTCACCGAGGATAACACGTGGGTCTTACCCAGCTTTATCAGCGCCGAACCCTCGGCGAAGCTCTGGTAACCGGGGATTATTTTAATCGGTCGCAGCTCGTCATAGGCACGCCCGTCAACTCTATTCACGTAAAATCTCCAATCCAGTCAAGGATATGTCAGAGTATAGCATTGATGGTTGATAATGGCAATCCAAGCTGGGTGGGTGCGAAAGGAAATTCCTGACTAAAGACTAACCAGATACTCCCTCAACCAACCTAGAGCCGCCTCGGCGGCGCTTCTCTTGTTCTGCTCGCGTTCGCCGTGGAACTCGTGTTTACGACTGAAAGCCCCACCCTGATGGGCCATACCGAGGTAAAAAAGTCCCACCGCTTTACCTGGCGTCGCCCCTCCCGGCCCGGCGATACCGGTATCCGCCAGGCAGATATCCACCGCCAGCACCTTTCTACCCCCCTGCGCCATTTCCTCGGCTACCTGAGAGCTTACTGCACCGTATTCTTCAAGGGTGGCCGCCCTGACGCCGATGACGTTAATCTTGGTCTCATTACTATAAGAAGTAACCGACCCCTTATAATAGTCGGAGCTGCCGGGCACGTTGGTAATAAGGTGCGATACCAGCCCGCCCGTGGCCGATTCCACCACCCCCAGCGTCAGCCCCTTTTGCTTTAATAATTCCCCGATTTCCGCTTTAAAAACCATACCTAAACATACCTCTCCATCAGATTGAATAGCACCTCGTCCAGCACGTCCTCGCCATCCTGGCCGATTCGCTCCATAACTTTATCGACTTCTCCGTGACGGTAAGTATCGTTAAGCTCATCAAGTTTATTATATATGCCGAGTCGGCGGCCCAGCTTGAAATTATCCCTTTCCTCCGGCAGCAGCGCCTGAAAACGGCCGATGACCGCCAGTATCTTGTCCTTATCTTCAGGCAGCTTGCCTTCTACCTCCGGCAGCAGGTTCATCATGTGGTCGCTGACAACCTGCGAACGGCAATCGAGATTCTCAATCAGGAGCTTTATTTCTCCTACTATCTCTTCATCCGTCGACCGGACAAAATCGCCGCTCACAACGTCGTTATGTAAAAGCATCCTGGGCTGGATGGTCAGCGTCCGGAGCCGGATGAAGTCGGGATTGATTTCATTGAGCACCCTGGCTGTCTCCAGGGCGTGTTCGCGCCACATCTTTTTACCGCCCGCACCCGGCATAACGTACGCGCACAGGGAGATACCCGAGGCTACCACGTTCTTCCCGCCGGCGATATGGTCGGCGGCGGTCACTCCCTTGTCCATGAACTGAAGCACGGGGTCGTAGCCCGATTCCAGCCCCATGTGCAGTCGGGAAAGCCCGGCCTCACGCAGCCCCACCAGTTCATCTAAAGTCTTTTGGGCGGCCGTCTTCGACCGGGCGTAGCTGGTGATACGGTCGACGCCAGGGAAGGTCTCCTTCAGGTACTTTATCACCTCGACAAGGTCGGGGGTCTTCATAATCAGGGTATTGGCATCCTGCAGGAAGGCATGCTTCCCGCCGGCGTACATCCAGAGGGCCACGTTGCGGCAGGCATCGTTGGGGGCATTGTTGCACACCGTCGCCGCCACTTCCCGGATACTATCGCCACGGCTGGATTTCCGGGCAAGCTCTTCAATCTTATCGTAGATGGCCCTGGCTATGTCGATATCCTGCTTTATTTCATCAACCGAACGAAGCTGAAATCTAGCGCCCTTATAGATGGGGCAGAACTTGCAGCGGTTCCAGGGGCAGTTCCTGGTAACACGTATAAGGAGGGAATAGGCCTCGCTCGGCGGGCGGATTGGCCCCAGCTCGTAGGACTCCGTTAGCGCACCCGTCATATCCATGCGAAGACATTGCTCCTGATAAAATCGAAGTTGTTAACGACCTTCTCGACGCCGGACACAATGCCCATGTGACCGGGCAGCAGATACTCGATGTCAAGTCGGGACAGCGCCTCGATAGACTTTTTCAGCTCGTTGCCGTTGCCGCCGGGAAGGTCGACCCGACCGGTGTTCATCTCAAAGAGCACGTCGCCGCAGACCAGTACTTTATCCCGCCGATTGTAAAAACAGATGCAGTCCGGCGAATGCCCCGGAGACTTAATCATTTCCAGCTCTACAGTATCGTTGCTAAGAGGGCTATCTTCCAGAATGTAATCCTCGGTGAACTCCGGCGGCTCTATCCCGAAAAGCCGGGCGCCGTCGACAACCAACATCCGGTAGTTTTCTTTCTGGACGGGGTGAAGGGCGATTCTGGCTCCTGACAGCTCTTTAAAGGCTTCATTGGCAGCGCAGTGGTCGATATGCAGGTGCGTATTGACGATAATGTCGACGTCCGCGGGGTCGATGCCGTCTTGATGCATACCGCTTACCCGCGCCGCCAGAAATTGCGCATTACCGGGGTCGATAATAATGCCGGGACTGCCCGCGATGACATCTGTATTGCAGTCCAGCATGCCCTGTTCCGGATAAAAATATAGATTATTTGTCAGTTTCATGCTATATTATCCCCAAACGAATAGAATAAGGCATCCGGTATAATTATATACTATCGAAGCTATACGATAAACCGATAAGGAG
>JAUWZF010000096.1 GCA_030615475.1 Dehalococcoidales bacterium
CGGTGCCGCGTGGCATGGCTACCTCCACCGTCAGCATCTTCTCGCCCATTGGGGGGATGAAGCTCGTGCCGATGACCGGCACCAGCGTGAAACTCCCGAAGAAAAGGACAGCGGCAATCACCAGCGTCAGCGCCCGGTGCGCCAGCGACCATTTCAGCACGGGCAGGTACAGACGCTGGTACCAGGTGTGCCCGTCTCCCTTGCCGCCTTTCTTGACTACCGGGAAGTTGGCAAGGGGAGGGATAACCATCAGGGCAACAATTAGGGAGGCGACGAGGGCCGCCGTTATGGTCAGGGCAAAGGGTATGAACATCTCTCCGACGATGCCGCCGACAAAGGCGATGGGTATGAAGATGACAACCGTGGCCAGCGTTGAGGACGTGATGGGGGCGGCCACTTCCTTCACGCCGTCAAGGGCGGCGGTACGGAAAGGCTCTCCGTTCTGCATCCTGCGGTAAATGACCTCCAGGACGACGATGCTGTTATCGATAACGCGCCCGACAACTATCGCCATCGCGCTCAGGGTGAGCAGGTTGATGGTGATGCCGAGGAAACGCATGATGAGAAAACCGACCAGGATACTCAGCGGTATGGAGACGGCCGTCACCAGCGAAGCCCGGAAGGTCATCAGGAAGAAAAAGACGACAACAACGGCCAGGCCAAAGCCGATGAGCGCGTTGCGGCTCAGGTCGCTGATGCTGGTCTCGATGTACTCGGACTGATCCATGACCGTGTAGAGGGTCATGTCGGCGGGAAGAGACGCTGCAATTCCCTCGACCTCCGCCATGACGGCATTGGCCACGAACACGGTGTTGGAATCGGCTTCCTTCACAACGTTGATGTTGATACTCGTCTGACCGTTGGTGCGGCTGACGGCGGAACCCGGCGGCAGCCCCAGTTTAACCGCGCCGACATCCTTGAGCAGCACCCCGCTCGTGTCGAGGGGAGTGTTTTCAAGCTGGGCTATCGAGTCGTATCCCTGGCCGGAAAGCGCCGCGGCAACACCGGACATTGATATTCCGGCATCATTCAGCAGCCTGGGGTCGAGGTTGACGAGGACCTGCTGGCTGCTGCCGCCTTCGATACCCACGTGGTACACGCCTTCGACCTGTTCCAGCGCCGGCATTATCTGGGTCACGGCTATCTGTTCCAGCTCGCTGGGCGGCAGGTCGCCGGAGAGACTCAGCATTACCACCGGCATGAGGTTCATGTCGATGGCATAGAGCTGGGGATTTTCTTTCAGCTGGGGCATGATCATCGGCAGGTTGCGCACCTCCGGGGGCAGGTCGAGTGCTGCCAGGTTCTCCTCAATCAGGCGGTTCATCTCCGCCATGTTCGTGCCGTAATCGAACATCGCAAACGTGAAGGTGAAGCCCTCCGACGCCGTCGAGACGAGATGGTCGAGTCCTTTCAGGCCGGAGATGGCGCTTTCAACATTGACGGTGACGTCGTTCATTACCGTTTCGGGTTTGGCCTGGGGGTACATGGTGACGACACTCGTCACCGGAAGTTCGATATCCGGAATCAGTTCCATCTGGAGGGCGAGGGTGGACCAGATGGAAACACCGGTTACGATGGCGACGATGAGAAAGGTCAGCCATCTTTTTTTCAGCGCGATTTTCGTCAGCCAGCTCATGGGTATGTTGCTCCTTAATGGTTATTGGGAAAAGCCAGTGGGTTCAGGCAGAGTCATCCGTGCTGGATTTCAGCACTTCCTCGACGCCGCTCAGCATCTTGGAGGCGTGGGCCAGGATTTCAGCGACCGATTCAGCCTTGATAATCAGCAAACCCTCGCTGTGCGGGCTGCTGAAAACGAGGACCTTGGAGGAGGGCATCATGTCAAGGTCCTTGCGTGCTTCGGCGGGAACGACCACCTGGCCCCGTTCGCCGATGGTGGTGGCGCCGTAAAACTTGGGGATTGCTGCTTCCATGAAACGCTTGTTCATCACTGTTCTCTCCCGATGTATCCTGTGATATTGATATGATAAGTATGAAATATCATACCGATAGTATAATATCATACTTATCTTCGGGCGTCAAGAGACAGGTATCACATAACGGATGAGTGCTGACATCCAGATGGAGGGTAAAACGGGCGGGTTACCGTTCGAGGGAGGTGAGGAGCTCGTAAGAGGCGGCCCACTTGCCCTGGAAAACGCCTTCTGTAACGAAGATACTCCAACAGAATTTCTCAATAGTGCCGACCCAATACCAATTAAGGGAAAACGCCAAAACAGCCTTAAGCGTTTTACTCATGGAAGGAATATAGACGCGAAATACACCAAATGCAAATAAAACCTATTAATTTGACTATAACCAATATATTGTCAGTGGTATATTATATTAAGCATTGTCAGCAATGCTGACTGACTAATAACTGAAGTAGGAGGCGAGTGATGCTTAAGGAATACAGCCTTGAAGGCAAGGCGGCTATCGTAACAGGAGCAGGGAGAGGTATTGGTAAGGGTATCGCCTTGACTCTCGCTGAAGCTGGTGCAGATGTTACGGTAGCGGCACGTACCGTGGAACAGATAGAAGGTACCGCCGAGGAGATCCGTAAGCTAGGGCGGAGAGCCCTAGCCGTTCCAACTGATGTGATCAAGAAAGACCAGGTGGAAAATGTAGTCGAGCAAACTGTTTCAGAGTTCGGGAAAATTGATATCCTGGTCAATAATGCCGGCATACCTGTTCTCAAACCCATTTCTTATGTTTCCGGGATGAAGCTTGAGGGGTGGCAAGCGACAGATAGTTGGGATACTCCGCTCTCGGAGGAAGAATGGCATCTTGTTCTTAACACCAACTTAACTAGTGCCTTTCTCTTCGCCCAAGCCGTGGGCCCACATATGCTGAGGCAGAAGAAGGGTAAAATTATAAATACCAGCTCTAACAGTGCTGATTTGGCTCCTCCCTATTTTTCGGCATATTGTGTCAGTAAAGCCGGGCTCAGTATGTTTACCCGGTGCCTGGCTACGGAGTGGGCCCAGTATAACATATGCGTCAATGCCGTTGGCCCTGGGAGTGTGCTTACCGAATTGAGTACGCCAGTGCTTAATGACCCCGAGAGAAAAAAGGTAATACTGGAAAGAATTCCCATGGCTCGGATGGGGGAAACTCGAGATATCGGACTCATGGTGGTCTACCTTGCTTCAGAAGCCTCCAATTGGGTGACAGGACAGACCTTTTATATAGATGGGGGTCAATTGTCCCGCGGTAATGGCTTTTAGTATTAGAATTAGTCGTTCTAACAGTCATCGTCTGGGCGTGAGGTAACATGACCTCTAAAAACTAGTCCGGGTGTAGTGTTAGCTGTAGATAAAGAAAGGGGGATTAATAGCCAAAAAGGACGAACTTTTTCTCAATCATTTCCGGTCCGATATAAAGTACATCATGCTCTGCTATCCCCTTGCTTGCCCCAATACTCATATCAATCTCTACCCTCAATCCTGGTTATTCAGATGTTATACTTCTCCGGGTTTATATCTTTGTCATCTTCCGCAGAGGGATATCTCTCATTCAGGGCAAACACCACCAGCAGGAAAGGCTTATCTACTCGATTGTGAATAAATGGGCAGTGTGGCACCCCTTTAGGGATAAAAATCACAGTCGTCTTATCAAAGGTATACTTCTCGTCAGCGATGTGGAATTCAACTTCACCGCCGAGGCCACGGGGATTATCCGGGTCAGTACCAATAAAGCAGAGAACCTCGTCGAAATCGTGGGTATGCGTCCACTCCACTGGGTCCGGCTCCGGTTTCTGGAAGCGCCAGCCGATGTCCACCACTGCCGGTGATCCGTCTACTATCCTGCCGTCAAGATATATCTCGTCGGGAAAGGTTACTCCTTTGACGTTCTTAATCGGGTGGTAGGCAACACTCTCCACCCTGGGTTCGCTGATAACGTATTTCTTATATTTTTCTGCAGCCATATTTTCTCATCCCCGTTTCTAAAATGATAACGATTTGAAATAAAGCTAATTTCTCCAAATTTTTAAATACTCTCCGGTATTGAACCCTATGACAACAAGCAGGCCGGGCTTATTAACACTTTTTTAAGTTTGAGGCCCACGAACGAAACCTTCCCCCATCAAGGCCACTGGCTCTATCACATTATTCCCGGAAGCCATATGGCCAGTACCGGGAAGAGCATGGTGATGACCAGGACTAGTATCTGTATGCCGATAAAGGGCGGCACCGAGCGCCAGATGTCCCCTGTGGTTATCTCCGGGGGGGCAATGCCCTTCATCATAATAAGACACCAGCCGAAAGGGGGTGTCATGTAGGCTACCTGCATGTTGAGGAGAAAGACGATGGCAAACCATATCGGGTCGAAACCCAGCGAGATGGCTATGGGCATGAATATCGGGGCGAAGAGAATGATGATGGCAAAGTCGTCCATGAACATACCGAAGATGAGCAGGAGGACCTGTATACCGATGAGGATGACCCAGCGGTTGACCTCCATACCCATAATCAGACCTTCCACCATTCCCTGGGCGCCAGCGGTGGCGTATACATTCCCGAAGAGGGTGGCGACAATCAGAATCCACAGGACCATACCGGTAATCCTGAGGGTATCCATGCACGACGACGAGATTACCTTCCAGTTGAACTTGCGGTAGCCGATACAACAGAGTAATGCGCCGAAGGCACCAATGCCGGCAGCATGCGATGGTGTCGCAAATCCGCTGAAGATCGAGCCCAGGATAAGTACAATCAGCAGGACCGGGACGATGACCTCCCGGATCGATACCCACCTCATCCGCCAGCTTACCTCCTCATCCAGCGCCGGGCCATAGGACGGCTGGAAGCGGCTTCTGATTAGTATGTAAAGGATGTAGAGGCCGGCGCAGATGAAACCGGGGATGACGCCGCCGGCGAAGAGCTTGCCTATGCTGACCTCCCGGATAATGGAGGCCATGATAATCATCATCAGGCTGGGCGGTATGATATCCCCCAGGATGCCGCCGGCCATGACACTGCCCAGGGCTAGTTTCTTGCTGTAGTTGCGCTTGAGCATGGCCGGTACAGCGACGAGCCCCATGGTAATCAGACCCGGGCTGAAGCCGCTACACATGGCCAGGACCACGCACACTATCATGGAGACCACGGCCAAGCCACCCCGGATCCTGGATAACCAGTAGCCGAGGGCAGTAAACAGACGGTCGGATATCCCGGAATGAACCAGCAGGTTGCCCATAATCACGAAGAGGGGTATGGCCATCATGGCATCGCCGGTTATCACTCTGAAGGTGGTAATCCCCACCACCCCCAGCCTGCCGAAGCCGTCTATCAAGATGGAAACGATAATGCTGACAACGCCC
>JAUWZF010000253.1 GCA_030615475.1 Dehalococcoidales bacterium
AAGGTAATAACCGACGACATGGATGCCCTGCTGGATATTCTACCGCTCCACATTAAAAAGCCATTGGTCCAGCAGAAGGATATCAGCGAACTGCTTGAAGTAGTGCTGGACCTGGGACGCACACCGGAAGCGCGCTTTCTCAGGCGAGAAATGGTGCTGAATGACAAAGAAATCGAGGAAGCGGATATCGACTACGTGGTGGCGCGCGTCGGCAGCTTCGGCGATGACAACCGGGCCGGCATCGAAAGGACACTGCACCGCATTTCGGCCATTCGCAACCGGGGGACTCGCATCGTCGGGCTGACGTGCCGGGTGGGGCGGGCCGTCTTCGGCACTATCAAGGTAATCGAAGACCTGGTGCAGTCGGGCAAGAGCGTCCTGCTGCTGGGAAGGCCCGGCGTGGGCAAGACGACCATGCTGCGGGAAGTGGCCCGCGTGCTCGCCGACGACGCGGATAAACGGGTCATTATCGTGGATACCTCCAATGAAATAGCCGGTGACGGCGATATACCTCATCCGGCCATCGGACACGCCCGGAGAATGCAGGTAACCACGCCGTCGTTACAGCATGCCGTCATGATTGAAGCCGTGGAAAACCACATGCCCGAGGTCATTGTAATCGACGAGATAGGTACCGAGCTTGAAGCCATGGCCGCCCGGACGATAGCCGAGCGCGGCGTCCAGCTGGTCGGCACGGCTCACGGCAATACCCTGGACAACCTGATGATGAACCCGACCCTTTCCGACCTTATCGGCGGGATTCAGTCGGTAACGCTGGGCGACGAAGAAGCGCGGAGGCGTGGTACACAAAAATCCATCCTGGAAAGGAAATCGCCGCCGACATTCGACATCGTCGTCGAGATACAGGAACGGGACAGGGTGGCCATTCACCCGGATGTCGGCGAGGCCGTCGACGAGCTACTACGCGGCACGTCTCCCGGCACCGAGGTGCGCCGGCTGGACGAGCAGGGTGAAGTTAAAATAGAAAAGCCTGAAACGGAAAAGGCGAAAACCGCCCGGGGCAAACGGGTGGCGAAAGAAGCGAAATCACCCAGAATCTATCTCTTCGGGGTAAACCGTTCAAGAATATCACAGATGGGTCGCGATTTACATATCGACCTGGATATCGTTGATAATTTAAATGAAGCCAGCATGTTCGTGACCTCCAAGAACTACTATCGCCGCAGACCGCAGAAGGTCAGGGACGCCGAGAACGCTCACATGCCCGTCTATGTTCTCAGGAGCAACACCCCGCCACAGATGCGGCAGTTGCTGAGCACTCTCTACCCGCAGAAAGACAATATCAAGACCGGTAGTTTTAAGACCGCCCTCGATGAGGCCGAAGAGGCCGTGGAGCAGGTAAATGAAGGCGAGGAAGCCATCGAGCTCAGTCCGCAGAGCTCTTACATCCGCCGCTTGCAGCACATCATCGCCCAACGCAGTGACCTGGACTCGCACAGCCTGGGCAAAGACCCCAACCGGCGGGTCAGGATATACAAGGAGGTGGCGGATGAGTAATATAATGACGTCGGAGGAGTGGAACAAAAGGGGCATTGAATTTAGACACTACAAGGAATATGAAAAGGCACTGGAAGCGTATGATAGGGCCATTGCGATGAGTCCGCGAGATTCTGCCGGCTGGGGTAACAAAGGTAACGTCTTTAAAGAGCTTGGCAGGTATGAGGAAGCGCTGGAAATGTACGATAAAGCTATTAAACTAAACCCAGACACTAGAGCCTGGTATTATAACAAGGGGATTACACTTTACGAGCTCGGTAGATATAAGGAAGCTCTGAAAATATATAATAAAGCGATTGAGATAAATCCAAAAGATGCTGCTGCCTGGAATAACAGAGGAAATGCTCTTGATAAGCTTGGCAAACTTAAGGATGCGGTGAAATCTTATAATGAATCCATTGATATACGCCCGGGAGATTTTTTAGCCTGGCATAATAAAGGATTTACCCTTTACGACCTTGGGAGATATGAAGAAGCACTGGAAGCGTATAGTAAAGCTGTTAAAATAAACCCGCGAGATGCCGATGGCTGGAATAATATGGCGGTTATCCTGAAAAAATTCGGCAGAGATGCGGAAGCAGACGAAGCCTTGAGAAAATCCGATGAGATAAATCCGACGCGTACCGAACGCAAGGTGAATTGATGAGGAGCAGGCTTAACTTAATAAGTCGATAGGTGTGAAATTAGATAGGGAAGGCGTCTATGTCTCTCTTTATTACCTTTGAGGGTGGCGAGGGTTGCGGCAAGAGTGTCCAGTCGAAGCGGCTCTACCGACGGCTCTCAAAATTAGCGCTCCCGGTGTTACTCACCCATGAGCCGGGCGTAACCGCCCTCGGCAAGAGAATAACGCGCCTGCTCAAATGGTCGCAGGATATAAATATCTCTCCGATGTCGGAACTTCTGCTTTTTAACGCCTCCCGTGCCCAGCTGGTCGAGGAGGTAATCCGCCCCAACCTGGAAAAGGGTGTTAACGTTATCTGTGACCGCTACGCCGACTCCACCACAGCTTACCAGGGATACGGGCGTGGACTAAATCTGAAGACGGTGAAAGCGGTTAATAAGATAGGTACACA
>JAUWZF010000140.1 GCA_030615475.1 Dehalococcoidales bacterium
CCGTACGTGCCGGCACATATCCGTAAGACGGGGGGCGTCGGTTTAAAGAGCTGATATCTCTGGATTTACTCGTTTCTTACTTTTCCATTCCCTCAGAAAATGGTCTGTTATTGACAGGGAGTTAAAGTGCCAAAAAGGACATATCAACCGAAGAAAATTCCGAGGAAGCGTGAGCACGGTTTTTTAAAAAGGATGCGCACACGTGGTGGTCGCGCTATCCTGAAATCGAGGCGATTGAAGGGCCGGCAGAAATTGACCGTTGTATAATGATGACATTAAACGGCCCGGGTGGGGTAGCCGTGAGGGGAGAACAATATCTAACCAAGAAAAAACAGTTCGAGCTGGTTTATGATGAAGGCAAGACCTGGGCAGGTAAGGAGCTGGTAGTTAAAGCCCTGCCTAACGGGCTTGACTCATCCAGATATGGCTTTACGGTCAGCCGGCGCGTAGGCAAAGCGGTGGTTCGTAACCGGGTAAAACGTTTACTGCGGGAGATAGTAAGACAAACACCGCTGCAACCGGGTTGGGACATCATCTTTGTTGCCCGTAATCCGGCGGCGGCAGCTGATTATAATAATCTAGGTAAGTCGGTCAGGAAGCTATTGTTCCGGGCCGGTATATTTGTGGGGGAATATGAAGGCATTAGCCCTGGAACTAATTAGGTTATATCAGCTTACGCTATCACGCATTATGCCGCCGTCATGTCGTTTCGCCCCGACCTGCTCGCAGTATACCTGTGAGGCTATAACTAAATTCGGAGTGTTAAAAGGAATAGGTATGGGCATCAGGCGTATTGCCCGGTGTCATCCTTTTAATTCGGGCGGCTATGACCCGGTACCGTGAATTTTTATGAGTCCTGACGGTCTTTTACCAAAAAGGAGAATACAGTGAATTTAAAGGGTAAGTGGCGAGTTGGCCGTTTAGTCCTCCTGGTGATATTTATCCTCGCTGTTAGCCTGGTCGGTCTCGGTTGTGTCAAAGGCCTGGTGCCGATTGGATGGTCGGGGGGAGCCGTGTCCGACGGCACTTTGTTTGTGGGTTCCAAGGAAGGCCGGCTGGTGGCGATTAATCTGGATGACGAAAGCCGACTATGGACCGAGGCGCTCAGGCAGGTCAGTCAGTCGGGCCTCTTTGGCTGTAGTCCGATGATGGGCGGTGGGGGTTGCGGTGGAGCTGCCGGAGTGGCTATCTACGGGACACCGGTAATTTACGGGGAGCTGGTCTATATTGCCGGGTATAACGGCAAGATTTATGCTTATAACACCGAAGGACTAGCCCTGAGATGGGTTTATCCCCGTGAGAATTACCTGGAGCCGTTCGTCGGCGGCCTGATTGCCGCTGAAGGCAAGCTATATATCGGCGGTACCGATGGCATAGTCTACGCCCTGGACCCCGCTACCGGTGACAAACTGTGGGAGTTCCAGACCGGCGATAAGATATGGGGAACACCGGCCGTGCATGGCGACACGCTCTTTATAGGCTCTTTCGATAAGAAGCTGTACGCCCTGAATACTGCCGACGGCAGAAAGAAATGGGAATTTACCGCGGAAGGCTCCATCATCGCTACGCCTCTGGTCTATAACGATGTGGTCTATATCGGGTCTTTTGACAGGAACCTGTATGCTCTAAACGCTTTCGACGGCAGCGTGAAGTGGAAATTTACCGGTGAAAACTGGTTCTGGGCCGAGCCGGTAGTTGTTAACGATGTCATTTATGCCCCCTGTCTCGATGGCAATGTGTATGCTCTCAAGGCCGCTAACGGGGCTAAAGTAACCGAGTATGACCTCGATAGCCCGGTATCCTCCAGGCCGGCTATCGTCAACGGTTCCATTATCTTCACCACGAGAAAGGGCGTTATTTATTCCCTGGATGCGGGCACCGGTGAAATCGGGCAGCTGGCGGACTTTGAACAGGATGTCGACGGTCCGCTTACCGCCTATGAAGGAATCGTCTATATTCATACGCAGGACCTGTCATTACAGCGGATAAATCCCGTTAGCGGGGCCATATTACGCTCTGTCTCTCTAAAGAGTCAGAATTGAGGTAGAATACATTGAATGCTTGGGAACTGATAATCCAGCAGCCGGTAATAAACGTCCTTATCGTGATGTCGCATTCCTTGGCCGGTAACTTCGGCCTGGCTATCATCGCCCTGACTATCGTTGTCAATGTCTGTATGTTTCCCCTGACGCTGAGACAGATAAGGTCCTCCAAGGCGATGCAGGACATGCAGCCCAAGATAGCCGAACTTCAGAAGAAGTACGGCAAGGACAAGCAGAAGCTGGCCCAGGAACAGATGAGGATGTACAAGGAATCGGGCGTCAAGCCGGCCGGCTGTTTTATCACCATGATAATCCAGATGCCGGTATGGATTGCCCTCTACCAGTCCATTATGCTGGCCTTGGCGGTAGCCCCGGAGGGCCTGTTGAATTTATCCAAGTACCTTTACCAATGGCCGACAGTCTATTCTGCTTTGCCTTTGAGTAGGGAATTTTTATTGCTGGACCTGGCCCAGCCTAATTTCATTCTGGCTATTCTGGTCGGCGCCACGATGTGGATGCAGCAGAAGATGTCGATGACCACGCCGGCCGACGCCAAGCAGGCGCAGCAGAGCCAGATGATGCTCTGGATGATGCCGATGATGTTCGCCCTCCTGGCACTATCCTTCCCCAGCGGCCTGTCACTTTACTGGGTAGCTAACAGCATCGTCAGGGTGGTTTTTCAGTACCGCGTGACCGGATGGGGCGGGCTCCGCCGGAGAGCACCGGTAGCGACGGGCGATAGTGAGAAGAGACCTGTGAGATTCGACGCCTCGGAGGAAATAAAATCCACCGATGATGTCGGGGCGGATATAGTCATCTCCGACAGTGATTCAGCAAGGAAAGATGCCTATCAGCCATCGAGACTCAATAAAACAAGGTATCAACCGGGCAGAGATAGGGCGCAGCGACGCCGGAAGAAGTAAGACCGTTATCAAAAGGGGTTAGGCGGAAATGGAAATACCTGAAGAACAGAGCGAAATCTACGAAACGGCAAAAAGCGTACTGGAAAAGCTCCTGGAACTGATGGACCTCCCCGCAACCGTGGCGCTTTCCGAAGAATTCACGGTTTTGGACGAGGATGGCAATGCCTCTTCGATTGGCCTCAACATAGAAGGTGAGGACCTGGGAATACTAATCGGGCGCCGCGGTCAGACCATGGTCTCCTTACAGCATATCGTCAGGGTGATAATGTCGCGTAACATGGAAGTGAGACTGCCCCTTGTTCTGGATGTGGAGGGTTATAAGCAGCGCCGCTGCGAAGGACTGCGGGCTCTGGCTATGAGACTGGCCGACCAGGTAACGACCCGGGAAATGCCTTTTGCCATGGAGCCCATGTCCGCCTTTGAGAGGCGCGTTATCCACATTGCCCTGGCCGACCACCCCGATGTCGTTACGGAGAGTACCGGAATGGGTGAGGCCCGGAAGGTGGTTATTACACCAAAAAAGTTTCCAGACGATTGAAGTAATTCCATGTCATTCCCGCGCCCCGATTGTCATTCCCGCGAAGGCGGGAATCCAGAGGGGTTAAGGAGGGCTGTCTCCAGATATCGGGATGATTTTCTTAAACAATCTATACCAATGCTATTGATTTCATCACCTGGTTGTGTTAACATAAAGCTGAGAAAGGCAGTGACGGAGAAGAGTAGGGGCGGTAAAGGATATTTAGCGAGTCTGGTACGGTGCGAGCGGACATATCCTCACCCTGAAAATCACTCCTGAGCTACCAACCGAAAGTCCCGACTAAAGTCGGGATTAGTAGGCCTGGTCGGTCCCGTCAACCGTTATCAGAGACGAGGGCATGGATATGTGCCCTGAAGAGTGCTCCGATTCTATCGGGGAAATTGGGTGGTACCGCGGGAACTTTATAAGTCTCGTCCCTTTAAGACGAGGCTTTTTTATTTTAATAAACATGTCATTGCGAGGAGCGTAGCGACGAAGCAATCTCTATCGCTGTCTCGATAGAATTTCTTCGCTCTTAAAAAATAAAGTAGCAAACAAATTACAGTACCGGGGGAATGAAAATGTTTAATCCTGTCGGTAGCCGGGTAAACTTTCCTCAGATGGAGGAGAAGATACTGGCATGGTGGAAAGAAAAGGATATCTTTCAGCGCAGTGTCGAGGCGCGTAAGGGCGGACCGCGTTTCGTTCTGTTTGACGGGCCGCCCACGCTCAATGGCAGCCCGGCGCTTCACCATGTCCTGACCTCCGTTTTCAAGGATGTCATTCCGCGCTATAAGGTAATGAAGGGCTGCTACGCCCCGCGCATCGGCGGGTGGGAT
>JAUWZF010000234.1 GCA_030615475.1 Dehalococcoidales bacterium
CTTATCGCGGTCGAACTCCTCGCGTCTCCCGTCCTTTTTAATCACGAACAGGCTGGCCGGCTGGAGGCGCTCGTAGGTGGTGAAACGGGAGTCGCATTGCAGGCACTGGCGCCGGCGGCGTATGCCGTCGTTGACGTCACGCGAGTCGATAACCTTCGAGTCGTAGTGTCCGCAATAAGGACAGTTCACCGGCCAACCTCCACATTATATGGTGCAGAGGCTTATAAGTTACCACAACATGTAGTGTTTGTCAATAGTTTTTCAGGAAGTAAGTTAATTATTTTTTATTAAATTTTTATTTCATTGGCAAGAAATTATTTGTCTACCTCACCCCCTGTGTCCCCCTCTCCTTACAAGGTGTCAAAGGAGAGGGGGAGGATATGAAAGAGGGGCTCCGCCCCTCTTAGACGCCCTGAGCCTTTACCTGATAATGACCGGTGAGATATGATAGTTGGCAGGGAGTGACAAATGAACTATCAGGAAGCCCTGGAGTACCTCTTGCGTTTTGCGGACTACGAGCGGTTGCCGCGTTCGGGGATAGTATGGGATATCAAGCGTATCGAGCGGCTCCTGGAGAGAGTGGGGAATCCGCAGCATACCGCCCGTTCCATCCACGTGGCCGGGACGAAGGGGAAGGGGAGCGCGTCCGCCATGATTGCGTCGATACTCGCGCAGGCGGGCTACCGGACGGGGCTTTATACGTCGCCGCACCTGCTGTCCTTCACCGAGCGGATACAGGTCAACGGCAGGAACATCTCCGAGGAAGACTGGGCCCGGCTGACCGAGTTTATAAGACCCCATGTCGAGGCGGAGAACGCTCTCGGCGACCTGGGGGAGCTGACAACCTTCGAGATACTGACGGCGATGGCGTTCGTCCATTTCCACGATGTCAAGGCGGACTACCAGGTGCTGGAGGTGGGGCTGGGGGGCCGGCTCGACGCCACCAACGTGGTGCGGCCGCAGGTCTGCGTCGTTACGTCCATCAGCTACGACCACACGGATGTGCTGGGGGACACGCTGACGGAGATAGCGGGCGAGAAGGCGGGCATTATCAAGTCGGGGGCGACGGTGGTGAGCGCGCCGCAGTTCCCGGAGGCGATGGCGGTCATCGAGAGGGTGTGCCGGGAGCGCGGGGTGCCACTGGTGAGGGTCGGTGATGACGTTACCTGGCAGAAGGGCAGCTTTGACACGGAAGGGCAGTCGTTCCACCTGAAGGGGCTGACCGGGGAGTATGATTTAAGGATACCGCTACTCGGCGAGCACCAGGTAGAAAACGCGGTGGTGGCCGTGGCGGCTTTAGAGTCGTTGGGGGGCGAAAAAATATCGGCGGAGAGCATCGCTAAAGGACTGGAAAAAGTGAACTGGCCGGGTCGACTCCAAATATTGCGGCGGGAGCCGTGTTTAGTCGTCGACGGGGCGCACAATACGTATTCCATGCAGCGACTCGGCGAGGCGTTGAGTCAGTATTTCAAGTACGACCGGCTGACGCTGGTACTGGGGTTCGGGGGGGATAAGGACGTGAGCGGGATGGTGGCCGAGGCGGTGAAAATGACGGGGGATATTGTTTTGGTGGCTTCCCGCCACCCGAGGTCGGTAGAGACGGACTTGCTCGTGGAGGAGTTCAAGAAGCGGGGGGTAACGCCGCGGGTGGCGGAGGGCGTGGCGGCGGCGGTAAAGCTGGCGCTGGCGGGGGCGGGGTCTAACGACCTCATCTGCGCGGCGGGGAGCGTCTTCGTGATAGCGGAGGTGATGGAGGGGTTTAAGTGAGGGGGAGACCCCTATCCCACCACCGCTTTTTCCAACTCCCGCACTATCTCCTGGATTAGCCCGGCGGTGAAGCGCCGCGGGAACTTAATTTCATTGATGCTTCCGGCATCTTTCGCGATGCTAATCAGGTCGGTCCTGCTGATAACGTTGTGAGACGGCATGTTGATGCGCTTGGCGTACCTCTCCCGGATATCAAAGACCCTCTGGAAGGTTCGCTTCTCCACGTCGGAAAGGCTGCTGTACCCCTTCAGCCTCCGGTACCTGTCCTGCGGGTCCCTCGTGTAGTCCTTTTCCTGGACTTGCAGGTTCTTCAGTATATACAGGTCCAGTAGCTTCCGGGCGTACAGCTTTTTAAAGATGGCGTCCTTGAGCCGGTAAAGATAGATGACGTCGTTAAGGGCGTAGACGATGGCCTCTTTATCGATTGGCCTCTTCACCCAGTTGTGCCTCTGGAATTTCGATTTCTTCGTCAGGGTTACACCGAGCTCCGCGGCGATGACGGAATGCAGGTCCTTTTTCTCATAATCGAGGAGCTCGACCGCCGGCCTTAAATCCAGTATTGATTTCATATCAATGTTATAGGTGTTTTTCAGCAGCGAGAGGTCGCTCGAAGCGTCGTAAACTATTTTTAAAATGTTCCGGTTCTCGAAGAAAGCTTTCAGTGTATTGTTATCCATTTCGAGGGGATCGATGAGCACCTTATTGATCCCGTCGAAGATTTGTATCAGGCAGAGCTTCTCCCCGTAAGCGTGCAGGTTTGACTCCGCCTCGATATCGAGGGCTATTACGCTGTACTTCTTATCTTCGAAGCCCTCCAGGTAAGACTGAAATTCACTGTGGCTTTTAATGTAATTATGCTTCATGACTATGACGGATATTATCCTGCCTCTACCCTCGCCTCAATCACCATATCCTCACCGTTGCGGTAGACCCTCTCAAAAGACAGCTTTAAAGTCTTGCTTATGTCCGTGATATTAAGCTCGCCGACGGAGTCGGTGCCTTTGCCCAGTATCTTGGGGGCGATAAAGACAACCAGCTTATCTACCAGGCCCAACCGCAGGAATGAGGTAATCGTTTCCGCGC
>JAUWZF010000015.1 GCA_030615475.1 Dehalococcoidales bacterium
TGGTGAGCCGCACAGGAATCGAACCTGTAACCTGCTGATTAAGAGTCAGCTGCTCTGCCAGTTGAGCTAGCGGCCCGTCACATAACTGCTGTTCATCATTTTATCATCATGAGATATGTCGTGGCAAGCAGCTTGAAGCTAACTGCCGGGGCAAGGCAGGCATAAAATAAAGCTCTCCCATCTTCTTCATGTGCGAGAGCTTTATTTGTGGTTTTTATAAAACTTGCTTTCTGTCGTCTACTCGGCAAGTTCCCTTTTCAAAACGTTGATTTGTCAGTTTTGTATATGCTCGGTAAGCTTCACCTTTTCTACCGGCGCCAGCAGGTTGCCGTCTGCCGTCATGATGTCCTTGGCGTTTAAGACATTGGCGTCCGGGTGGGCCAGGCGGAACTGTTTCATAATATCGTCGTGTTTCTGGAAAGACTCTTTATTATCCTTAGCCAGGCCACTCTTCTCTTCTGTTTTTTTCTTGCGTATCCACAGTATTATCATATTTTTACCTCCCGCGGCGATTTTTATTATGTCGGCAGGTTCCTTACAATCCGTATTCTCTCCTTTATACAGTTCATAGCGGAGCCTCCCTGTTAACTCAGCTTACAGTCAGGTAAAACCTGGGTGAGACGGCACTTCTATCGCCGCCGATTGCATAGCAGTAAAAACAGCCTTTATCGATGGTAATTTTGTAGTTGGCGTATCCCGGCAGAATAAACTCCGTCATACCACCCTGCATCGTGATATAGGTCTCCCGGGGCGTTTCACCTTCACCAAAAGTTACTTTTTCCCACTGGTCGATACCGGTCTGTACATAGATGCCGATGTTAAGGTTCATGTACCGGTAGCAGTGGATGAGCTCATCGGTATTGGTGATATACAGGGTATAGAGCGTATCGACGGTGCTGTTGGCAGATTCAATATGAAAAAGGTCGCCCGGAGTGACGCCGCCTATAGCATTCCCGTAGGCATTCAATTTCGGTGCCGCGGCGGGTTCAGCAGCTTCTATGCTCATGGGGGTACTCGCGGCTATGGCTTCGTCATAAGCGTATGCCACCGGCCAGGGGGCGAGTAGTAAAGCCGCAATCAGGGGAAAAATCAATTTCCTTTTCATTTCATCGGGCCTTCTGCTTTAACTCTGCATACCGGATTTACTGTGTATCCGGTTTTTATCTCACAGTCTCAGCTTATCGTTGAAGTAAGAAATAAATCATAAAAAGGTGGGGTGAAGCTGTAAACAATACGTAAATTTTTAGGGAGGAAAAACAGTCGAATAAAATGGAAAGGGCTTAGCGTTTTAATGGCTAAGCCCCACTGACTATTGGAAAGTTACCAAGCTGGGGAACAGCTTGTAAAGCAGGTTTCTATTTTCAGTATTTGCCGGTGCGCATGTCGGACAGCGGGTCGACCGTTGCGGCGGCATTCCGCTTCAGGGTCTCATCTATGCGCGTTTTTAACACTTCGACTCCAAAAGGCTCGGTCAGATAGCTGTCGGAGCCCAGGCTCAGTCCCCTGACCGTGCTGTCGCCGGTACCCCAGGTGCTGAGCATCATGATGGGGAGATGGGTCCACTGGCGGAGTTGCAGGCACGTTCCGATTCCGTCCAGTGTGGGCATCATGATATCCAGGATGATAAACTCCGGGTCTTCGGAATCGATTACGTCTCTGAGGTGCATTCCGGTGTGGCGGGTGCTTATTATCTCGTACTCACCATCGTTGAGTCCTTGCTGCAGGAAACTCACCAGTACCGGGTCGGTGCTGATGGTAAGGATTTTAGTTTTTGCCAGCATGTTAGCCTCCTTGGAGTTATTGTTTAATTTTCTGGTATAAGACTAACATCGGGGCAATAAACAGGGCATAAACGGCCGCAGGGATAAGATAAATATCTTATTAATGATTGGGCAGGGTGGGGGGAGACAAACGTTACAATCGTATAAAGCGTATAGACGCTTGACATAATGTGTATTTACAGGCGGTTAAGTTGTCAACCGGTCTTATCTTATTCATTCAGTTTTTCCATGTGGTATTTACGAGTCAGCATTATTTCCAGAAAGATAATGGGCTTGGGTATTATCTTGAAGTCAAGAGGGCCGTGGGGTAACCCCTTGGAGATAGAGACGATGGTAGGGGAGTCGATAACGTGTTTTTCCTGTTCTTCACCCAGGCATATCTCTACCACGGCCCCGCCGAAATCCCGCACATCCATTGGGTCGGTCCCGAGGAAACAGAGCAGCTGTTGGAAGTCGCTGTGAAAATGAGGCTCCTTAAGCATGAGCTCCGGTTTGTAGATGACGTGGTGGGTGAGAATGCAGTCGGCGTCCATCTCGTCGCCGTTGGCCGATAGTCCCTCCAGTTGATGATGCGTTTTAAAAGCTTCTCTCAGGATATGTTTTCCGTATTTTTTTCCGCCATTTTGCTTTTCTCCTTATTTTAATTGTTTTTTAACTGGTTTTTTCTTTGGTGGTGGCGGTCCGGCCGGTTTCCATATACGCGTCAGCGAGACCTCCAGGAATACGAGGGGTTTAGCGACTTTCGTGAAGACTATCGGGCAGTGCTGTAATCCGGAGGGGATGGAAACGACGGCGGTGGTGTTGATGACATGCTTTTCGTCTCCCAGAGTGAACTCTATTTCCGCCCCGAGGTTGGTGATATCCTCCGGGTTCCCCCCGATAAAACAGAGCATTTCCGGGAAGTCATGAGAATGGGGGTGGTCGAAGGACATCGGTTTGGAGATGCAGTGATAGCCAATGCTGCAGTCTGCGTCCAGCTCGCCGTTATGCGCCACGATTGATTTCCCGGTGTAGTGAGGTATGTTCATGACAAGTCCTGTTTTAATACATTTACCATATTTTGATTCAGCCATTTTTTACCCCTTTTCTATTTTTTACCGCCCGTCAGCCCGCTCCCATTTCTTCTGCGTTCATGAATGGCTCCTTATCAATATTTTAGGTTACTCACCGACTTCGGGCAGTCTTCCCAGCCATAAACTTTGTCTTTAATTGATGTATTCATAGGGTCTCTATGCAAAAAAGTATAGACAAGCTGATGAATTAGCGCAAGGTAAGGAGTAACCGGCCGTCTTGACACTCACCTGAGAAAGTAGTAAAATAGGCATATTATAATACAAAAGTCACAAGATAACCGCAAGGAGGAATGTATATTGTTGAGAAAAAGAGGGCAATATAGCATCTTGACGGCTGTTATAGTGACACTAGTCTTGTTTGCAGCAGGCTGCCAGTGCGGAGCCACGGATATAACACCAGCTCCTGAGACAACACCGGCATCTGAAACACCAGTTCCTGAACTGGCGTCACCTTCGACTCCCACGCCCGCGCCGGCTCAGGAGGAGACGGTTATGACCCTCTACGAAAACACGGAGCACGGCTTTTCCATTGAGTATCCCGAGGGGTGGGTTGAGTATGTATACGGGGCGACGACAGGTTTCCATTTCCTGTGTAATGAACCCTAAGGAAGTCTCTCGGTGGATGTGTCGGTGGAATACAGGCCCGAGGGAATTAGCCTGGCCGACGTCGTAGCCGAGGGTAAGAAGTACATGGAATCGGCTTCGCAGTTTGAGATGCTCTCCGAAGGTAACGTTACCATAGGCGACGGTATTTCGGCATACGAAATGGTAGGCAAAGGTGATATCGGCTCTGGCAAAGTGGAGAAGTTCAGATACGTCATCCTGGTGCGGGATAAACAGGTTTTCTGGGCTGGAATAAGCGGAGAGCCAGACCAATTTGACGAGCAGAAGCCGCTGGTAGACGCCGTCATCGACAGCGTCAAACTGCTGTCGTCCTATACCTATGTACCGCCGGCTCCCAGCCCGGGCGGCACCTACACCAGCGCCGAATACGGCTTCTCCATAACTTACCCGGCGGGGTGGGTTGACTATACCACCGGTGAATACGGCGAAATTCTTGACCTGCGGGCTGCGGGCGGAATACCCGAGATAATGGTCAGGACATGGACTGAAGAAGAAACTACCCTTGCCGAGGCGGCATCGAAGCTGAAAAGCATGTTCAGTGAGCAGCTCGGTGACTATGAGTTCCTTTCCGAAGGTGAGATAGCACTGGACGACGGTACTCCGGCCTACGAGGTTGTGTTCAATGGCACGATGGGGGGCTATTTCCTCACCTGCAAATATGTGGTTGTAATCACGGAAGCGAATGACTTCCTTCTAATGGGGTTCAGCCTTCCCGGCAGTTTTGAACAGGATGAACCGGTCCTCGATGAAGTAATTCGCAGCTTTCACCTGGAATAGCCTGGGGAAAAGGGTTTATTATTTACCGCAGGTAAACCCGATTTTATTCTATCGTCGCCAGGTGGTAGCCCACGCCGGGGATGGTCTGGATAAGCTTGGGGTTCTTGGGGTCGAGCTCCAGCTTCCGACGCAGTCGGCCGACGAAAACACGCAGGTACTCCTTCTCCGAGGAGTATTCGTTGCCCCAGACGCTCTGTAAAAGCATGGTGTGGGTGAGGACTTTATCGGAATGCACCGCCAGGTGCTGGAGCAGGGCATACTCGGTAGGGGTGAGCGTTATTTCCTTGCCGTCAACTGTGACGCGCCTCTTGGCGAAGTTAATCTCCAGGCTGTCGCAGACGAAGTTCGACTTGGCCGGCGCTACGGTAGGGTCGCCGCGGTGCCGGAAGGCCGTCTTGATTCTGGCCATCAGTTCGGCGATGCCGAAGGGTTTTGTCAAATAGTCGTCGGCGCCCAGTTCCAGGCATTTTACTTTGTCGTTTTCGTCGCCCCGGGCGCTGAGTATGATAATAGGCACGTCCGACCATTCCCGGATGCGGCGGACCACTTCCACGCCGTCCACCTTGGGCATCATGAGGTCGAGTATTATCAGGTCCACGAAATCTCTCTGCACCGCCTCCAGGGATTCCTCCCCGTCAGTGGCGGAGATGACTTCGTAGCCGCGTATCTTGAGATTCGTACTGAGCAGTCTCAGTATCGCCGGGTCATCGTCTACGATGAGGATGTTTTTCTTGTCCATAGCTGTGTCCCCCTTTAGTCCACCGGCAGGCTGAAGCTGAACTTGGTGCCTCTGGACGGTTCGCTTTCCACCCAGATTTTACCGCCATGCGCCTCGACGATACCCCGGCAGATGGCGAGCCCCAGTCCGGTTCCCTTTCTCCTTCCGGTCTTGCGGCCGTCTCCCTGGAAGAAGCGTTCGAATATTTTCTGGTGAAGCTCCGGAAGAATACCGACGCCTTCATCGGCCACGCTCAAGATGACTTCTTTACCGTTGGTATGAGCTTCGATAGTAATAGTCGTGTTGTCGTCCGAGAACTTTACCGCGTTCTCTACAAGATTGGTTAGCACCTCGCTGATTCGGCCGTCGTCGATGGCCACCGGCGGCGCCGAATCGGGGATTTTAACGGACAGGTGGTGTTTGGCGGTCAGGTTATCCAGTCTGTCCTTTATCGATTCGACCACCTCGGCGAGTTTGTGAGACTTCTTCTTTACCTCCAGGGCCTCGGCTTCGAGGCGCGACATCATGAGCAGGTCCTCTACCAGCCGGGTCAGCGTATCGGCGTCCTTATCTATGGATACCAGGAAATCGCGCCGTGTCTGGTCGTCGAAAATAACGTCGGGTTGCAGTAAGCTGTTGGCGGAACCCTTTATCACGGCCAGGGGGGTGCGCAGTTCGTGAGATACGTTGGCCAGGAACTCGGTGCGCATGGAGTCCAGCTCCCTGAGTGCCCTGGCGCTCGAAGCCTCTTCATACAGCTGGGCGTTTCGCACGGCGATGGCAATTTCGCGGCCTATTCCCGTAAGCAGCTCGATATTATTGACGCTGAAGTAGTTCGCGAAGCTGGTAGCCACGCCCAGGACGCCGAGGCTCTCCCCCAGGATAGTCAGGGGAACGCCGGCAAACGAATTATAACCTCCGTGACTCAGGAAACCGAGGTCGGATTCTCCGTTTTCGGCTAACTCTTCGATTATTTCGGGCTTGGCTTCCCCGAAGATACGACCGATAACGCCGCTGTCTTTGCCGACCTCTTTCGGCATGGCCTGGACTATCCTCTCGGACAGCCCGTGGTGGCCCTTCAGCAGCAAATGGTCGTTTACATTGAGATAAACGAAATTTACCTCCAGCCCGGTGGACTTGGTTACCCTGTCCAGCGCCGAATCTATAATCTTTTGCAGGTCAAGTGACTGGGATACGGCCTGGGATACGTCGAGCAGGGTATTGGTGATGCGGTTATGCCGCTCCAGTTCTTCCATCAGCTGCCGGTTTTCCATGACCAGGTGCTGCTTCTCCAGGCCGCGGCTGATAACCGACAGGAGGTTCTTCGGGTCCAGCGGTTTCTCAAGGTAGGCGAAAGCGCCGCGGTTCAATGATTCCACGGCATTCTGTACCGAAGAATGGCCGGTCAGCATGATGGCGATGATATCCGGGTGAATTTCGATGATTCTGGAGAGCAGCTCGGTGCCGTTGGCATCGGGCAGACTGATATCCAGGATAGCGGCATTGTAGAAACGCTCTTTCAGCCGGGATATCGCCTCGCCGGCGGAAGGAGCCGTGCCTACCTCGTAGCCCTTCTTTCCCAGTACACGACTGATGATTTGTAGAAAATCAAGGTCATCATCGACTACCAGTATGCTTTCGTTAGCCTTCATCTACTCCCCCGGAGTGACGTTTCTTTTTGCCGATTTTCATCACTATATCGGCGGCTTCGGCGGGGTCGAACGGTTTGTAAAGACAGGTTATCGCCGAAGCTTCCTGGGCCTTGTCCAGGGCTTCTTTAACTTCGTTGCGGAATCCGGTCATCATAACGGTAAGGATTTCCGGGTTGATTTCTTTAAGACGCAGGAGGGTCTCCAGGCCGTCTATATTGGGCAGCTTGACATCGATAAATGCCATCTGGAGGTCCTTTTCCTGGGCTATGATAACTGCCTCTTCACCGCTGCCCGCCGTCAATACTTCGTGCCCCTGCTGTTTCAGTACCTGTGTCAGGGTATCGCAGATATCGGCGTCATCATCGATGATAAGGATCGGCTGGCTGCGGGCTGCCTCGTTAATCAGCTCTATCAACTGGTCTATTCTTATCGGCTTGTGGATGATGCGGCGGGCACCTTCGTCTTTGGCTACCTGAATCAGGTCTTCGTCGGTATAGGCCGTCATCAGGATTATCGAGGCTCCGGGTTGCATCTCCTTTATTTTCCGGAAAGCCTCCACGCCGTTCATCTCGGGCATGACGATGTCCATCAGCGTAACGTCAAAGTTCTGTTCTTTAAACTTATTTACGGCAGATGCCCCGTTGCCCGCTGTTTCCACGCTAAAACCCCGCCGTTTTAATATCATGGCAAATGTCTCCAGTAAGTCCTCGTTATCATCGACGACGAGGATGGTCGGTTCTTCATTCATTTCAACTCTATCTCCTTTTCTCCAGCGGTAGCTTCACGGTAAAGGTTGCGCCCCGGCCTGCCTGGCTGGCAATCTCGATTTTACCCCCGTTTTGCTCGACAAGCCGCTTCGTAATCGCCAGACCCAGGCCGATACCCTTCGGTTTGGTGGTAAAAAGCGGCTCGAATATCTTGTCCAGGTTATCTTCCGGTATGCCGCAGCCGTTGTCCTGGAACTTTATCCAGACAAAGCTGTCATCCGTACCGGTATCGATGTTCAACTCTCCCTCTTTCCCGGTCATGGCCTGTATGGCATTGGAAATGATGTTGGTGAAGACGCGGCTTATCTGCTCGGCATCGGTCCTGACCTTCATGGGATGGCCGTTGATATTAGAATTGACGGTGACATGCTCCGGTACGGTTATCCATGACAGGCTTTCGTTAATTAAAGTGTTAAGGTCGACCCTGTCCGGTGATGGGGGCGTGATACGGGTGAAGTCCAGCAGGTCGGTAACGATTTTATTGGCGATATCAACCTGTTTATCCAGGACTTTCAGTGTATTGGCTGCCTCTTCATCGCTTTTATCAGAAACAGCCATGTTGAGCAGGTAGGCGCAGTTTCTTATCACGTTAAGGGGATTGCGCAGTTCGTGGCCGACCCCCGAGGCCAGTTCGCCGACGGCGGCCAGTCTCTCGGAACGGATGAGCTTTTCCTGTACCTTCTCCAGGTCTTTCGTCCTGATATCGACTTCATCTTCCAGCTGTTCATAGTAGCCCTGTAGAGACTGTTCCAGCTCCACCTGCCGGATGGCGCCGCAGATTCTCTCGACGAGGGTCTTGGTCAGGTGATTTCTCTTCTTCAGGTAGGGGTTATCGCGGGAGGAGTATATCTCCACAAGCCCCATCACTTCCCCGCCCACTACCAGGTTCTCGGTTATCTTGCTGGATGATTTCTGGAAGTCATCGCTCTTGAAGACCTGGTCGTGAAAGGTAATTCTGACTTTGGTTTCCTCAGGAGACTGCATGGCATGGGGAATCAGGGCCACCACCTTAGACAGGAAATTGTCTACGGAACCGCTCTCTTCGGCCGCCTTGCCGATATCGTAGAGGCATTTCATCTCTTTCATCCTCTGGCGGTGCTGCTGCTCGCTCTTCTGCAGCATGGCGACTGCGGCCCCGACGGCGCTGAGGATGATGACGAAGGCCGTGGGCTTGAACAGGGCATTGGGGTAAGTATCTATCAGTATGGCATGGGGTAACAGAATTAACATGGCGATAAGGGCTGCCAGTACGGCCGGTATCACGCCGAATACGTAGGCGGTATATACCACCGGGGCGAAGAATACCAGGCCCAGGAAGTCAATCCCGTAGAAATTGTGAAGGCTGTTGAGGGAGCTCTCCAGTGATGTCCAGCCCAAAAGGCCGCCGATAACGGGCAAATAGTAAATGATGGAACAAACCACCATGATGGCTATGATGTACCGCAGGTGTGTATTAGCCCACCAGCTTTTCTTATTGCGTTTGTAACTCATTTTCGGCCTCCCTAATTATCTATAGGGTACGGTCGCTTCTTCTGCCATGGCCTTATTAATTGCATCAGGTATTGCGGGCAATTTTGTCCAGTTGCCCTGCAATTTCAGGCTACTACTGCGGTGCCATGGGAGGCAACCATGATAACCCCCTATTTTATCGGGGTATTCCCCCAGTCCCATCGGCAGGAATCCCCAGACTGCGCGGTAAATTTTATTTAGCTTCGCTGCCATTCCTTAATTATTCCCTTTATCTCATTCAAATCATCGATTAATTCCTCGGCGGTAACGTCGGGCATTGATCTGATGAGGTTGGCCAGCGGATTTTCCTCCTCATCATCGTCGCTGAAGAGGTCGTTAATGGAATCGCCGTCGCCATCGTCCACTTTTACTTCCTTCTCACCTTCCGGTGGCGGTGGGTCGCTTCCCGCGCTTACCTCAACTACCTTGATCCCCTCGCCGTCTTCCTCAAGCGCTTCCGCATCTGTCTCAATATCATCCACTTCGGCCAGTTTATCTTCCGGCTCGATAGTTAACTCATCCAACGGTCCATGAGGCACGGCTGAAGCGTCTCCATCCTTTTCAGGCGTGTCGCCTTCATCGGATAGTTCCTGTAATTCCTGCGCCGTCTCCTCGGGGTCCTTGGTTCTGCCGTCAATCTTTTCTTCCGTCTCGACGATTTGCTCGGCAGTGGTGCCTTCTGCCTCGGCAGCATCTTTTTCGGTTTTCTTTTTAGATTTGCCTATCTTAAAATTCATAATACGCATTTGTGACCTCCTTAACAGCAGGCTATGTTAAGCCTGCTATGCGTTCCCTCCTGTTTTTAACGGAAATACCCATCGCGGTATGCCTTGGATAATATTGCATAGACATCGTAAAAATTAGTTTTCCCCTGCTCGCCCATACGCCTCAGGACATCGGCTCTTTGCTTCAATAGCTTGTATATCTGCCTTCTTTTTTCTTCCGGGAGGCCGCGCCTGGGGGCGATTTTATTCTCCAGCAGGTATGAGTTCTGGAAACCCCGGAACAGGAACGAGTCGTCCAGCGGGTTCCATTTGAAAGACTCGATGAAGGAAAAGGAGTCGGCCACCGAATCATAGTTGACGATTTCATTCACGCTGGTTATTTTCCGGGCAAGGCTGCCGTTGGCCAGCCGGACCTGCTGGCAGATAACCACGACGTTAAGGTTGTCCACGTATGTCTTGGGCACGCTGATGGGGACGCCGGTAACACGCTGGATGAGCTTGGATACGGATGCCGCGTGGAAGGTGCTCATAGTTGCATGACCGGTTTGCATGGCCTGGAAGGCGATGGCGCCTTCGGCACCACGTATCTCGCCGATGATGATAAGGTTGGGCCTCTGCCGCAGGGCAGCCTTGAGCAGGTCGAACATGGATACCTCGGAGGAGTCGCCCCCTTTATCGGAACCGCGGGTAACCCCGCGAATCCAGTTATGGTGCGGCACCTGGACTTCCGGGGTATCTTCAATGCTTACTATCTTGGCATCGGGGGGAATAAAGGTAGTGAGAGCGTTCAGCAGGGTTGTTTTACCGGAGGCCGTTTCCCCGGACACCCAGACATTCATACCTTCTTGAAGTATGATGGAGAGATAGGCGGCCATATCGAAGCTCATCATGCCGAACTGGATAAGCTCCAGTATGCTCAGCGGTGTGTCGCTGAACTTTCTGATGGTAAAGTTGCTGCCTCGCTTGGAAACATCGGTGCCGTAGACGATATTGATACGGGAGCCATCGGGCAGCGTGGCATCGACAACCGGTTCACGGAAGGTAACCGGGTGCTTGATGCCCTCGGCCAGCTCGATGACGAATTTGTCCAGAGATTCGTTGGTCTCGAATCCGATACTGGCCCTGAGACCGCCGAAAATTTTATGTTCCACAAAGATATTACCGAGGCCGGAACATGAAATATCTTCGATATTGGGGTCCAGTATCATGGGGTCCAGAATGGCCATGCCTTCCAGTTTACGCCGGAGTAGATAACGGAGACTGATGTACTGGAAATTGGTTATACGTATCTTTCCCTTGGAGCCTCCTTTGGATTTAAGGGAAAGAGGCTTTTTCTCTTTTTTGCCGTTTTTGCCACCTCCGTCGCGTTTGTTTTTATCCGGGGGTGCCTCGGGGGCTTTTTGGCTGCTAACAGAGACTATCCTGTCGACGATTCCCATGATGATTTCGAGTCGCTTTGCAGAGTCGTCCACACCCTCCAGCTCCTCGACATAGTCGGCAAGCTTCAACTCTATCTCATCAAGGATGCTGTCCTGGGCGTCAATGAGACTCGGTTCCACGGCGACATAATAGTCCCTGATGTCCTCGGGGTTGGGCAGAATATGAACGAATACTCCGCTGCCGACATTATAGATAAGGTTAGGGTCTTTGGTACCCTTCAGTGCCCGTGTCACTTTTTCATAATAGTCCGGGATGCCAATCTTATCCTCTGGAAGCATGCGCAGGTACTGGAGG
>JAUWZF010000081.1 GCA_030615475.1 Dehalococcoidales bacterium
CCCCTTAATCCCCCTCTCCTTCAAAGGAGAGGGGGAAGTATTTAGAAGAGGGGCTTCGCCCCTCTTAGACGCCCCTTTAGCTTGTATTACGCTCTTTCTCCCACTGCTCACGTTTAAGTTCCATGAGCAGGAAGTGGTTGCCATTGCGGTTCAGGTCTCCGCATGGTGTAAAGCCGCACTTCTGGAAGCACTTCTGCGCCCGCAGGTTCGATTCCAGTGTCTTCAGGTAGAGGCGGTGGAGACTGGTCGTCAGGAAGACATGGTCGACCATCGTACTGACGGCATCGGCTCCGTAGCCCTTGTCCCAGTAATCACGGTCGCCTATGATGATGCCCAGTTGCGCTTCATACTTCTTTTCATCGATATCATAGCAGGTGCAGTTGCCGATATGCCTGCCTTCGAGGGTTTCTACGGCTAGAGGGTATTTATTGAATTTCGGGCGGTGTATCTCGGTGGCGTAGTCCAGCAGGTAGATGGAAAAGGGCATGATAAGCGTCGGGGCCGCATCCAGCTTGGCCAGCTCCGCGTCCGATTGCCATCTGTAGTCGTTGCGGACATCGCCAAGTTTTTTCTCACGGAGCTTGATCTTGCTTCCGGTCCTTCCCTGAAGGATGTTACCCTTCAGGGATTTAAATCCTGCCAGGGTAGTACTCTTCCGTAACTTCATAGCTGAGGAAAAACGTGATTTATTTCTTCAATCCTCATCTTCCTCGTCCTCATCGCCGCGTTCCCATATCGGCTCGGTAAAGTAGTCGATATATTCTTCCATAGCCTGGGCGGCTACCTGCTTGATTCTTTCCCCGGCCTCCACGGCCATCTTGCCCAACTCCGCGAAGTCGATTTTAACCTCCAGCATGGTTGCCAGGACTTTCAACACGGCCAGCGCCGCCATGGGATTGGGCACGCGACTGGCGTAAACGGGTACCTCTCCCAGCAGGCAGACGCCGTCGATTTCTCTTTCCTTGGCCACGCCCAGCAGCAGGCCGTTGAGTCCCGCGATTTGCAGGTTGCTGGAATACTCAAGGTCGTAATTTTTCAAATCGGCGGTTACGAGGTGATTGGTGGCAACGCCCCAGACCTTGGGGGGCTCAGTATGGTGGATGCGGGTAATGGCCGCCGCGCAGGTGTAAACCCGCTTAACCCCGAACTTGTTCCCCGCGTCCAGGACGCAGTGGGCGAGTTCGTAACCCTTGGCGGCTGGCTGGTCGTCGCCGATGAACAGTATCAGGTCACTGCCGTCGCTATCGTTTTTACAGTAGTAGAACTGGCTCTGTGGGAAATTGGGTGCCTCGACGACGTTGTCCTTGACGGTCACGCCGATGGGGTCGAAGAAGTAGGGGGCCTCAAGGTACCCCAGTTCTTTAAAGGGTAGTTTGGCTCTAAGATAATTGGCGATAATCATGGCGACATTGCCGATGCCGGGCCAGGCCGCCAGCAGATTGGGTGTACGGAGCCTGGGACGGGCATGGATTTTAATGATATTGTTCATTTTATTTTACCTTTCCTCTCCTTATGTCATTCTCGGGCTTGACCCGAGAATCCAGACCCCTCTCCTTCACCACCACTGGATTCCCGCTTCCGCGGGAATGACAACGGATTGCTTCGTTCGCTCTCGCCTGCCAAGGAACTTGTTCGGCGAGCAGGGCGCACCTCGCAATGACTATTTTTAAGAGAGAGGCTTCGCCCCTCTTGGACTCCCCGAATAAACATACTACCCCTTGCTGGAAACCGAAAGACTGTAGCAGTAAAGCGGCGGGGTCTGGAGGAAGCCGCTTATCCACCTGGCCTCGCTGCCGATGGCGGCGATATCTTTGAGCATTTTATAAATATTACCGGAGACCATAGTGTCCTTCACCCTGCCCACTATTTTACCATTTTCCACCTTGTAACCGAGTAATACGTTTCCGCTGAAATCGCCGCCGAGGATGTTGCCCTGCTCAGCGCCCATAAGCTGCTCGACTACCAGGCCTTCTTTAATATCGGCCACCATATCGTCGTAGGTGGTCTTGCCTGGCTTGACGATGAAGGCGCTGGGGGCGGGGGCGGGCAGACCGCCGCGATTGCGACTGCCGTTGCCGGTGCTCTGCGTGCCGGCCAGTGCCGCTGTTTGCAGGTCGTAGAGGAATCCCCTCACGACGCCCTTTTCTATAAGGGTGGTGCGCTGGGAGGGGACTCCCTCGTCGTCGCAGGGTCGACTCCCCGGACGGTAGCCGACCATCGGGTCGTCGTGCAGGCTGAACTTCTTATCGAAGACGGTCTTGCCCACTTTATCGCCCACCGGCGAGGCACCCTCCAGGACCATCTTGCCGTTCAGGGCGGACATCAGCGGCAGGATGAGGGCGCTGCCGACGCCGTTGGGGGTGAAGACCACCGGCAACTGCCGGGTCGGCGCTTTAGCGCGGTCCTTCGCCAGGTCAAGCTGCCGCAGCACTAAATCCGTTACTTTTTGGGGGTCGGCTAAAGGATGGCAGGAGCTTTCGCTCTCGCCGACGAAGAGCATGTCCGTTTCTTCTATCAAATTGCCCTCGATATCCAGGCTGAAAAAGCTCTTGCGGTATTCCGCCCGGCCGCCGCGGGAGTTAATAATGCGTACCGAGATAACGCCCCGGCTTGCCCCGGCCTCGCACATAATGCCCGGCGTATGGCCGGTGACGGCGGCAATCATTTCCTCGCCGAGACCAATCATTTCCTTGATGGATACGGACTCCACGGCGGGGTCGTAAATGTCCACCTCGGGATAGTCCTTCGTATCGGGCAGCTGAAACCTGGCGACCGTACCGAACTCGGCGGTCTCCACGGCGTTCCTGACCAGCACTTCCTCATCGCCTGTCCCGGTAGTCGTGGCATAGCCAATCCTGCCATCCTTGATAATGCGCAGGGCCATGCTCGTGGTCTGGTTGGTCTGGAGCTGCTTCAGTCGATTGGCTTCGAATCTGACCTGGGTCTCCTCTGAGGAGACCTGGAAGACTTCCGCCTCTTCGGCGACCTTTTTCGCCCGGGCCAGGATATATTCCATTTACGTACCTCCGACCAGGCAGTGCTGGATGCGGATATGAGGGCTACCGTTGGAAACGGGGAGGGGCATCTGACTCCCCTTACCGCAGCCACCGCCCTGGTTCATATCAAGGTCGTTGCCGATGGCATCGATGTTTTTCAGGGTGCTGAAAACGTTGCCGGTCAGCATGACGGGTCGCAGCGCCTCGGCGATTTTACCGTTGCGAATCATGTACGTCTCGCCGGCGGAGAAGGTAAACATCTCCATGCTGGTCATGCCGCCGTACCAGTTCCTGGCGTATATTCCCTCTTTAATATCGGCAATCATGTCATCAAAGGAGACTGCCCCCGGCTCGATGTAGGTATTGGTCATGCGGACGATGGGCGGGTAGCGGTAGTTAATGGCGCGGGCATTGCCGGTGGGTTTTTCGTTCATTTTGGCGGCGGTTTCCCGCGAATGGAGCCTGCCGACCAGTTTACCCTCCTGGATGAGGTAGGTCTTGACGGCGCGGACGCCCTCGTCATCGTATTTATAGCTGCCGCGCAGTCCCGGCTCGGCGGCGGAGTCGACGATATTAAGGTTTTTAGCGCCGAACTGTTTGCCCAGCTTCATAATATCGCGCAGGCGGTCGTTCTCGTAGACGAAGTCGGACTCGGACAGGTGGCCGAAGGCTTCGTGCACGAAGACACCCGCCAGGACGGGGTCCAGGACTACCGTATATTCGCCGCCCTTGGCCTGCGGCGCCGTGAGTAGCTCCACAGCATGCCGGGCCATCTCGCTTATCTTATCGTGGAGTCCCTCTATGGCACCGAAGTCACCCCGACTCCCCAGGCTCAGCCCCACTTGCTGTACTTCGCCATCTTTAGCCGCGATGGCCGTCAGTCGCAGGCTGACATCGGCCCTTTCCTGCGTGATGAAACTGCCCTCCGAGTTCAGGAAAACGACCTTCTTGCGACTGTCCGCATAACCGATGGTCGAGGTCTGTATCTGCGGGGTGCTCCAGATAATTTCGTTATATTCGTCGAGTAGCCGTTTCTTTTCCGCCAGAGGTATCTCTACGGGATTTTTAACCACGCCGCTCGGTACCTCGTCAACCGCCGGCCCCACTTCTGCCAGCTTGCTCTTACCGCTGCCGGCGGATCGCGCCTGCTCGACGGCCAGAGATATCCTGCCGGAGAGCTTATCGAGGTTGTTAAAGCTGGTGAAACCCCAGCCCCCTTTCACCAGGGCCCGCACGTTGCCGCCGCTGGCGGTAGCCCGGCCGATTGACTCCAGTCCTTTTCCCCTGTAGGTAATGTGGCTGGTCTGGCTCTCCTCGAAACGCGCCTCTGAATAGTCGGCGCGGTTTTTCTTTAATTCACCGGCCAGACCGCGGGCGGTAGATTCAATTGATGCCATAGTTGATGTCCTTCGTGGAAGAATGATGGAGGCTAGTAATTAGGGTACAGGACTGCCGAGCCGATTGTCAATTTAATGGTACAGCATGGTCGGCAGGCGTCCAGCCTTGACACGTATCAGCCCGATAGCTTAAACTATTCTAGGAATTTTCTTCTCAAGTGGAGTCCCCTTCGTCTCAATCAATGAGAACAGGTGCGCTATCTGAATCATCCAAGCGAGCAGAGAGGAGATAAGACCGTGATTTACAAAACTTTACTCTATGAGAAGGCCGATGGCATCGCCAGGGTTACCCTCAACCGTCCGGAAGCGTTAAACGCCCTCAACAGTACCGTTTACACCGAGCTTTACGACGTGTTCGAGGCGATTGAAAACGATGCGGACGTGCGCGTGGTGGTCCTGACCGGCAGCGGCGAGAAGGCCTTCGCCGCCGGTTCCGATGTCGTCGAGATGCAGAACATGAGCACCCTTGATATTCAGAAGTTCGTGGCTACCATCAGGAAGGCGTCCGACCGGATTTACACCCTCAGCAAGCCGACTATTGCCGCCATCAATGGTTATGCCCTCGGCGGCGGCTGCGAGCTGTCCATGTGCTGCGACCTGCGTATATGCTCGGAGAAGGCCAGGTTCGGACAGCCGGAGATAAACCTGGGGCTGATTCCCGGCGCCTCCGGCACCCAGCGTCTCCCCCGCCTCATCGGCATGGCCAAGGCCAAGGAGTTGATTTTCCTCGGGGACATGATTGACGCCGCCACCGCCCTCAGCCTGGGCCTGGTCAACAAGGTCGTCCCACCGGAGAAACTGATGGACGAAGCCATGGAGTGGGCCACAAAGCTGGCCAGCAAGAGCGGACCGGTACTGGCCATGGCCAAGATGGCTATCAACACCGGCGTGGATACCGATATTGCCTCCGGCCTCAATATCGAGGCGCGGTGCGTCGCCCTCTGTTTCGCCACTAAAGACCAGAAAGAGGGCATGAAGGCATTCCTGGAGAAAAGGAAAGCGGAGTTTAAAAACAAATAACTTAAAAAAACACTGGCAGCCCGGCGACGGCGGTAATCCGGGGGGGGGGGGGGTGGCTGGATTGTCGGGTCAAGCCCGACAATGACAGTTGAAAATTATTTGGTAATTACACTATCAGGGGGTTGGATACCGTGGCAATTAAGAGTGTATTTGGTATTGGTGCCGGGACGATGGGCAATGGCATCGCCCAGGTAAGTGCCCAGGCTGGTTACAACGTGACGATGTCCGATATTAAGGACGAGTTTATCCAGAAGGGCCTGGTCGCCATCGAGAAGAGTCTCGACCGCGGGGTGAAAAAGGGTACGATGCAGGAAAGCGAGAAGGCTGCGATAAT
>JAUWZF010000210.1 GCA_030615475.1 Dehalococcoidales bacterium
TGGACCATATCTGGATGAAAATAGGCATTTAGCAGGGCAACATTAGTTCTCGACGCATCGTCATTAGCGGTGCTCACTTCGCCGGAAAGCAATAGTGGTACTGCGCCCAGGTAGTGCTTGGGATAGTCATCATCGGCTATCTGTCTAATCTTTAGCTCGTTGGTGGGGTCTATATGGGCACCATGAAGACTGGCCACAATAATCCTGGCGCCACGCCCCAGAAGACTGCGTATTGCCAACCTGACCTGCTCTATGTCCAGATTGTCCTTACCTGTCCGCTCGTCAATACCAACAACCATCTCGGATGGAATAATGAAATCAAGAGCCGGACTTTTGGCGGTTGATGAATAAAGGCTCTTTTCAAAGCCCCTGGTCACAATCAACCCCAGGCGCGGGCCTGACCTCTGTATTAAAGTATTGGTGGCGTGTGTTGTAGAAAATCTTATTACCTCTGTTTCATGGAGCAATTCAGGAACGGTGACCCCGAACTTATCGGCACCATCTTCGATACATTTGAGAAAACATACCGTTAAATCGTGGGGGGTGGTATCCACCTTCACCCATTCGATTCTCCCATCGCCGGTAAAAAACCCATCCGTGAAGGTCCCACCGTTATCAATGTCAATAATGAATTTCATTTTAAACCGCCCTATAGTGTATTGCTTAATATTTATAAAGCTTTCAAACGGTGTGTGTCAAATAAAGCAGGTTATACGTCAGTAACCGTCCTGTAAAGCACGAGATATGAGTCCGCGTATTCATCCCCATGTTTGTCCGGTGGTGACTAAATACGGCGGCATTACCTAAATCTTACCGCTACTGGGCTAGCTTTATCCCCGGCTTCTGTATGGCGATATGTGAAAATGAAGAGTCCCCGGTAGCTCCATGCCAGTGCACCTCACCCGGCGGTATGAAGATAACTGCGCCCGGCGTCACGACTTGCTCTTCCTGCGGAGTAGCCACTATGCCCTTTCCCTCGGTAACGTAGAGAATCTGTTCAGAGGTATGGGTATGGAAGTTCAACCTGGCTCCCGGACCGAAGGTCACCAGTAGAATTCCAAACCCCGCTGTATCCTTAGCATCAATCAATGACTTCCTGTAGACCGGCCCCTTGCCAACGATTTCATCCCTGGTTTCAACAGCTGCTATGTTTTCACTATTGACGACTATCATTTCCCCTCCTTGAAATTTCTGATAAGTCCGTTATCTACTCGTCTAAACGCACCGGCACTCCGGTGACATTTTCCAGAGGCAATATTACCGCATCAACCCCCTTGTCTGCAAAGCCCGCCTCCATAGTATCGTGAAGGTCCTGTTGCACGGCGATTCCTAGGGGAAGCGGTACGGCATATTCCTTGCCCAGGGCCAGTGCCAGTCCTATATCTTTATAAGCAAGGTCAACTCTGAACCCGGGCTCGAAATTGCCTTTGAAAGTAGTATTGGGATACTGCTGCAGGCACCAGTTATTCCCGGTACTGACCGTAATTATATCCCACAGCACTTGTGGATTAATACCGGCTTTGACACCCAGGGCAAAGCCTTCGGCCGAGATTGAATTACAGGCGAGTGAAATCATGTTATTTGCGAGCTTAGCGACATTACCGAAACCGACATCCCCCACGGGGAATATCTTCCGGCCCATAGTTTCCAATACCTCTCTAACACTTTCCAGAGAAGCCGGGTCGCCCCCGACCATGATAGCTAAAGTGCCCGCTTCAGCCCCTTTCGTCCCGCCGCTTACCGGGGCGTCCAATACGGCCACCCCCATAGCCCTGGCATCCCCGGCTATCCTCTTGATAAGAGAGGGAGAATTGGTACTCATGTCCACGTAAATATCCCCTTCTTTCCACCCTGCCCTGAGTCCATTCGTTCCGTACACGACTTCTTCAACACTCTGGGGGGTCGGTAAACTGGAAAAAACCACCCGGGTTGACGCCGCTACTTCCCCGGGCGTATCGCCCCATTTGGCCCCCTTTTCTAGCAGCGGAGCCGCCGCCTCTCTTCTCAAATCGTGGACGGTCAGGTCATATCCCGCATCCAGGATACGACTAGACATATGTTTACCCATTTTCCCGATGCCTATAAAACCTATATCCATAGATACCTCCGGTGACCATTATACATAAATTGACGCGTATTGGCCGCTTTATTCGCTCTCTTACCCCCTCAGGCGTGCGTTTTTCTCACCCTCCGATGTTTCCTTCCCGGTAACGGGGTGCTTGTAGTGGAAGGGGAAGATATAGCCGGAAAGATACCGCTGGTCATTTCTGTCGATGTCGATGTCGGGCTTGGGGCCGCGGAACTGGCCGGCGAGATAGGGTCGGTTCACATCTTCCGGCATGGCCCACTCTTCCGCGATTCTCACCGCGTACGGTATCACCCATTTAATCGCAAGTATCTTCCACACTCCATTCTCTTTGATATACCTGTTTTCGTATATGCCGCTCACGAACGACCGCCTTACATTACCCTCCCTGGGGATGAAAATGCCGCCGAAAGCGTACCATCGCCCCCGGGCTGTTTGGCCGTCCGGGTCGATATCCACGACACCGGCGATTTGCATCACCTGGTGCATGAAGTCCATTGGCGCCGACTTCATAAATTCGAAGTATTTCCTGACGCCCTCCTTGCCCAGATACTTGCCTTCCAGCCAGTCCAGCAGAACATCGGGGCTGTCCGAAAAACAGTCCACTATCTCCTGGTACATCATATGTTCCACGTAGTAGCCGTAGGCCTTCTGCAGTTTCTTAATCGCTTCGATGTCCTGTAAAACCGCGATCTGTTTTTCCTGAGCTTTAACCTGCTTTTCCAGAGCCTCGATTCTCGCCACCAGTGCTTCTACGTTCATGGTCGACCTCCTCAATGGTATTTTCCCTTATTCAGGGTTAAGCAGCTATAACCCCCTAGTCCCCCCTGATTCTCCGCAGTAGCCCGCGTAGTGTCCCCCATATACTATTAGCGTTATCCACCTGCTCTTCCGGAGGGCTGGTTTCACCATAGCGGACGTCGATATACAGGTCGGTAAGTCGGTCCAGCGGCTCGCTGGTATCGGGC
>JAUWZF010000211.1 GCA_030615475.1 Dehalococcoidales bacterium
AGACTTATCCCACCATCACCCCTGGCCAGTTCCTCGCAGATAATGCCCAGAGCGGTGCTGGAGCCATCTCCCCCGCCGTATTCAGCCGGATACCCCGCCGCTTGAATTCCCATGTCGACAAGTTTCTGATGGACTTCCTCCCCAAATTTGTAGTCTGTTTCCAGTTTGCTGGTATTGGGGATAATTTCTTTCCTGGTGAAATCCCTTACTGTCTCCCGAATCTGGCGGTCCTCGTCGGTTAAAAGGTGCTCCAAATTCATGATTACTCTCCCTCAACTGTGTATTCAAAAGAATACTACAATTTCAAAGGTAGCTTATAAAATTCTTCCGCCTGATAAATTACTGGTATAGCTAATTTAATAAACTTCTTCGCCATATAGGATATGAGGGTCTTTCAGCATTGTCTGCAATTTTACCATTAAGTCCTGGAATTTCTGCGTCGTAGCACCTTTCTCGTTGAATTCATCCAGGCTGTTCACGTGCAAGATTCCTACATAGTTATAAGGAACCTCACCAGTCTGCGCTCCCTTTATCCTGACCAGTTCAAATTTCTTAACTCCCGGCAGGCTATCCAGCAGGGGACCCTTCTCCTTTTTAACGAAATCCTGGTACTGTTCATCAGTCACATTCTCTGCCAGATTGTAAAGGATAATTTGCTTGGCCATTTTACTACCTCTTTCTTTAAATATTTTTTTTCCCGCTAAGAGACTAGCCTATGCGTGTCTCTTTGTCAATCTTTAAAGGTTTTCGATTTTATAATGTGATAGTGGTCACATTGCCCGGCCATTAGTAACATGTTAGACTATTAAACAGGCGCATGAGTTATATCGTTAGCGAAGATAGTCTGGACAGCCTGGACTCATACCGGACCGACTCCAAGCAAACTCTCAACTGGTCCTCCGTGTTCGTTTTACCGGCCTGGTTACAGGTCTGGTGGCAAATATTCGGTTCCGGGGCCGAACTATTCATACGCACGGTACGGCAGGGAGAGAAAATTATCGGTATTGCCCCGTTAATGTTAAAAGAAAAAACTGCCTTACTTATCGGCAATACCGCCGTCTGTGATTATCTGGATTTCATCGTTGCGCCCGGCACGGAGGATGATTTCTTTAATACACTGCTTGATGATTTAAAAAAGAACGATATCAGGTCGCTGGACCTGAAGTATGTACGTCACGATTCCACGGTGCTTACCAGCCTTATAAATATAGCCGCTGACCGCCGATATAAAGTCGTCAATACACAGGAGGATATCTCTCTGGAGATTGACTTGCCGCCTGACTGGGAAGAATACCTGGCGGTACTGAGCGCCAAGCAGCGTCACGAAGTAAGACGCAAACTGAGAAGACTATCGGAGGCGGGTGAAGTGGAGTATCGCTTTATCGAAGGCGGCGCGGCTGTACCGGCTACCATGAACATATTCATTCAGATGTTCGTCGAGAGCCGGCAGGATAAAGCGAACTTTATGACGGAACAGACGAAGTCGTTTTTCAGGTTGCTGGCCGATACCATGGCCGGAGCTGGCTTATTGAAGCTTGGCATCCTGGAGCTGGATACACAGCCGGTGGCGGAGATTATGTGCTTCGATTATAATAAATGCATATACCTTTATAATAGCGGTTATAACCCGGAATATGCTTCCTTGAGTGCGGGACTGCTCAGTAAAGTCCTGGCGATTAAAGATAGCATCGAGAAGGGCAAAAGCAGGTTCGACTTTCTCAAAGGCGCGGAAGCATATAAATACCACCTGGGAGGTCGAGAAGTGCCATTGTACCGATGCCAGATAACCATTAAATAGCCGTGAGAGACAGGGGAAAACTGATGACCGAGAATCGATTGAGAATAGCTATGTTGAGTGCCCACAGCTGCCCGGTGGGCGACCTGGGAGCCAAGGACACCGGCGGTATGAGCGTCTATATCCGGGAGCTGGCTCACGAACTGGGTAAACAGGGGCATTACGTGGATGTCTATACCCGTGTCCATGACCCGGCCGATACCCAGATTGTCGACCTGGGACAACGGGCACGGCTTATTCACCTCAAGGCGGGCGAGGAAGAGAAAATACACAAACTGGCCGTATATTCCTACCTTCCGGAATTTACCTGTAACCTGGAGACTTTCCGAAAGAATAACGGGCTCCAGTATGACCTTATCTTCAGCCATTACTGGCTCTCCGGCTGGGTGGGCAAGTATTTACAGCGGTGGTGGCAGGTGCCCCATGTTATCATGTTCCACACCCTGGGCGCCGTGAAAAACGCCATCGGCATCGGAGAGGATGCCCCCGAGCTCCGCATCGTCACGGAAAGGGAAGCGGTTAACGATTGCCAGCGCATTATCGTCGCCACCGAGAGGGAAAAAGATGAACTTATACGACACTACGGAGCCCCGACGGAGAAAATCGGTATTGTGCCCTGCGGGGTCAACATGGAGCTATTTCAACCGGTGGCCAGGGCGGCCGCCAGGCAAGAACTGGGGCTGACCGACGAGAAAATTCTCCTGTTCGTCGGCAGGATTGACCCGCTAAAGGGCATCGACCAGCTTCTAAAGGCCGTACCTTATCTGCAAGATTTTAAAGGCCTGAGACTGGTAATAATCGGCGGTGACGAGCACAGTCGAAGTGAAGTAGAAAAGCTACGGAAACTGTCCAGGGAGCTGGATATATATGACAATGTTACGTTCCAGGGCATAGTGAAGCATGAGCAGCTGCCGTATTTCTACAGCGCCGCCGACGTCTACGTGGTGCCTTCTTATTATGAAAGCTTCGGCCTGGTAGCCCTGGAGTCGCTGGCCTGCGGCACGCCGGTGGTGGCGACGGATGTCGGCGACCTGAAAAATATTATCAGACAGGGTGAGACGGGATACGTGGTAGCCGAGAATACACCTCAGAACCTTGCTGATAGCATAGCCTTGCTCCTGTCGAGACCACCCCGCGATATGGAGTCGGCGTGCTCCGTCAGGGCATCCATCAGCGGATATAGCTGGGCGAATATATCCGAGGGGATAATCAGAGAACTGCGCCTGGCGCCGGAC
>JAUWZF010000158.1 GCA_030615475.1 Dehalococcoidales bacterium
CCGCGCTATAAGGTAATGAAGGGCTGCTACGCCCCGCGCATCGGCGGGTGGGATACCCACGGACTGCCGGTGGAACTGGAAGTCGAGAAGCAGCTGGGCATCTCCTCCAAGTCCCAGATTGAAGAGTACGGGGTCGACCGATTCAACGAGCTGTGCCGGCAGAACGTCAACGGCTACCTGCACGAGTTCGAGGAGCTTATCGAGCGTATCGCCTACTGGGTCGACCTTGAGCACCCCTACATCACCATGAGCAACGACTATATCGAGTCGTGCTGGTGGGCTATCAAGCAGATGTGGGACAAGGGACTGGTCTACCAGGGCTACCGCGTTACCCCCCATTGCCCCCGCTGCGGCACATCTCTCAGTTCCCATGAAGTTGCCCAGGGCTATAAGGAAGACACGGAAGACCCCTCGGTTTACATAAAGTTCAAGGTCTTGAAAGATTCTTCTGGCAGTCTTCCTGTCGATAAGCCGGTTTATCTGCTCGCCTGGACGACCACGCCCTGGACGCTGGCGGGTAATACGGCTCTCGCCGTGGCGCCTGATGCCGAGTATGTCGTGCTTGAGGGAGAGAAAGATTACCTTGTCATGGCGGCACGACTGGTCGGGGCTGTCGGCCTCGATGACTATCAAGAGGTAAACAAGCTGGAAGGGAAAGCACTCGTTGGCGTTGATTACCAGCCGTTGTTCAATCCGCACGACTTTAACGTGGAGCGCCTGCGTTTCCAGGAAGACGGCTCGCTGCTGGAGCAGAAATACGATAAGAGCCTGACCTATCGTGTTATCAGTGGCGATTTTGTCACCATGAATGACGGCACGGGCCTCGTCCATATCGCCCCGGCCTTCGGCGAAGTCGACTATGAAGCCGGTAAAGAGTGGGGACTGGACTTCGTTCAGCAGGTAGACCTGCAGGGTAACATCACTGGCAGCTATCCGTTTGGCGGCAAGTTCGTCAAAGACGCCGACCTCATGATAATCGACGATTTAAAATCGAGAGGTCTTCTCCTCCGCAGCGAGACTATCAGGCATACCTATCCCTTCTGCTGGCGGTGCGAGGCCCCACTGCTCTACTACGCCAAGGAGACTTGGTATATCAAGACCACCGCCATGAAAGACGGGCTTATTTCCGGGAATAATGAGATTAACTGGTACCCGGAGCATATCAAGTACGGGCGCTTCGGTGACTGGCTTCAGAATAATATCGACTGGGCTTTCTCGCGGGAGCGCTACTGGGGCACGCCGCTGCCGGTCTGGCGCTGCGAGTCCTGCGGTCAGCTCGACTGTATAGGCGGTCTGGATGAATTGAAGCAGAAAGATGGCTTTTCCGGCCTTAAGGAGCCGCTTGACTTGCACCGTCCCTTTGTCGATGAACTGACCTTTGCCTGCTCGAAGTGCGGCAGCCAGATGAAACGCGTCCCCGAGGTTATCGACTGCTGGTTCGATTCCGGGGCGATGCCGGTTAGTCAATTACACTATCCTTTCGAAAACAAAGAGCTATTTGATAAAGAGTTGAATCAGGCCGACTTCATCTGTGAGGCCGTCGACCAGACCCGCGGCTGGTTCTACAGTCTGCATGCCATATCCACCTTGTTGTTCAACAAGCCCTGCTTTAAGAACGTTATCTGCCTGGGGCATATCCTCGACCCCAGGGGCGAGAAGATGAGCAAGCGCAAGGGTAATGTCGTCTGGCCGTTTGAAGTCATCAAGAAATACGGTGCCGATGCCCTGCGCTGGTACCTCTATACCGCCTCGGCGCCGGGCAACCCGCGCCAGTTCGATGAGAAGCAGGTGAACGAGGTATCGCGACGCTTCCTCTCGACGCTCTGGAACGTCTATTCGTTCTTCGTCATGTACGCCAATATCGATAACTATACACCGTCTGACGAACCAGCCTCGTCAACCGAAGCGGAACTGGACAGGTGGATTCTCTCCGAGCTTAATCAGCTTATCAAGGATGTTGACACGGCGCTGGACGGCTATAACCCCACCGACGCCGGCAGAAAGCTCGAAAACTTTGTCGATGGCCTGTCCAACTGGTACGTCCGGCGGAGTCGGCGGCGCTTCTGGAAGAGCGAGAATGACGCCGATAAACTGTCCGCCTACAACACCCTTTACCGGTGTCTGGTGACGCTGGCCAAACTGATGGCCCCGTTTACACCCTTCCTCGCCGAGGAGCTTTACCGGAACTTGGTGCGGTCGGCATTCCCGGATGCCCCGGAGAGCGTGCACCTGGCCGATTTTCCGGTGCCGGACGAAGGTCAGATAGACAAGCAGCTGGCCGACGATAACCGCCTGGCCATGAAGGTGTGCAGCCTGGGCCGGGCGGCGAGGAGCCAGGCCGGCATCAAGGTGCGCCAGCCGCTGGAGACCTTCTATGTCGGTGTAACTTCCGACTGGGAAAAACATGCTCTGGATAGGGCTGCGTCACTGGTGCTGGAAGAGCTTAACGTCAAAGAACTGATGTACGATTCCCTTGAAAAGGTGGCCGGTCTGGAAGGCTCCGGCTATGCCGTCGCCAGCGAAACGGGCAATAACGTGGCTATCTCGACCTATATCACCGCCGAGCTGGAGGCCGAGGGCATGGCTCGCGAAATAGTCCATCGTGTCCAGAATATGCGCCGCTCTGCCGGCTATGATATCGCCGACCATATCATCGTGTATTACGAGGCGGATGCCTTTATTATGCAGTCGCTGTCTTCCTTTGCCGATTACGTTATGCAGGAGACGTTGTCTCGTCACATTGAAGATGACGTTCCCGATGAAGTCGACCTTAAAGAGACCTTTAAGATTAGCGGCTATACCATTTTGCTGGGTGTGAAAAAGGCGGAGTAGCTTACGGCCGCGGGCTCTCGATGGGTATTACGTTGGTAGTATACTCCGTATCCTCGCGCCAGTATTTTATTTCCAGCGGTTGGCCGATTTCCGATGAATGCAGGGTTCGTGTTAATTCCTGGACATGAGTTACTTCCTTGTCGCCGATGCCGACGATAACGTCGCCCTCTTTCAGTCCGGCCTGGTCCGCCGGAGCGCCGGCGACTATCTGGACAAGAAGAACCCCATAGTCGATAGATAGCCGTAACTGTCTTATGGCTATCCGGTCGACCGTATAAAGCCCCACCCCCAGCCACGGCCTTGTTACGTATCCCTTGTTGACCAGTTCCTGAATGATGGGTAAAGCGGTGTCGATGCTGATGGCGTACCCCATGCCTTCGACGCCTATCTGGGCGACCTTGGCGCTGGTGATGCCGATAACCTCACCGGCAAGACTCACCAGGGGGCCGCCGCTATTGCCGGGGTTAATGGCAGCGCTGGTCTCGATGAGGTCGTAAAGCGTCTGACCCTGAGACACATGGAGATTAACACCTTTACGACTGATAATTCCCTCGGTGGCCCGGATACCCTGGCCGAGGGCATTACCGATAGCTATGACCCAGTCGCCGACCCTTAGAGTGGAAGTATCCCCTCTCTTGAGCACCGGCAGGTCACTGGCATCAATTTTGAGTATCGCCAGGTCATTGAGAGGGTCGGTAGCTACGGAATTGATGTCTGCGGTATAGGAATCGCCGCTATCGGTGGTGACGGTTATATTTCTGGCGCCTTCAACGACGTGGTTATTGGTAACAATGATGCCGCCCTCGTCGATAATCCAGCCCGAACCGGCCCCCTCCTGCGTATATGGCCGATTGAAAAAATCGTAAGACACCACTTCCGTAGTGATGGCCACCACCGAAGGTTTCACCAGGGCCACCACGTCGGCGATACTGGGCAGTTTCGCCGTCTGGTTGGCTGTTATCGGTGGTGTCCATTCGGGATTAATCGGCGCGGGAGTCGGTGTGACAGTAGGCGGAGGCGTTGTTGTCTCCGGGGTGGTAATGGTGATACACCCCGGGCCCAGCGTCAGTGCCAGTGATAAAACAAGGACGAGCGTAATAAACAGGGCTTTTAGATTCAATCTTTTCATACTTACCTATTATTATAGCATAGGGCAGAATTGTTAAGATATTATGAAAA
>JAUWZF010000079.1 GCA_030615475.1 Dehalococcoidales bacterium
GCCCTGGAGAACTTTTCCTCGGATTCTTTCAGCGCTTCCTCCGCCTGTCTGTGTTCGGTAATCGCTCCCAGTCGCTCGGCAACAGCATCCAGCAGTAGCCTCTCTTCTTTAGAGAAAAGACCGTTACCTTTCATCGGCGGTTTTTTGATGTAGCCGATCTCTACAGTCCCGGTTTTGGTTCCCTGTACGATGATATCGGCTGATATCTTCCGGCCGGTATTATGGTGATTCTCTGTCTTGAACTCCTCTCCATTAAGGGTAATCCGGGCAGAGGCAATCTCGGGATACTGAAACGCCCTGGGGAGTATATTGGCTATTTTCGCAAACCGTTTGTGCAGGCTGATATCCGGGGCTCCGGTGATGCTGGCGATATCATAAAGACACCTGAGTTCTTTAACGCGCTTACCTAAGGCATATTCCATCCGGTTAGGCTCTTCAAAGCCCGATTCTCTAAGCCTTTTTCCCATTTTCTTACCACTCATGCTATTACCCGTTATTTTTCAACACTTTTCTAATAGTAAGCAATCGAAGCGATTCCGTCAAGTGTCATAAAAGAAATCATATTTATGCTTAATGTCCGCAGAGCATTTCTTCTAATTCCTCCGTATCGGTACTCCTTGCCAGGGCTTCTTCCTGTGTTATTGTCCCGCTACGATAGAGAGAGGCTAGGGACTGGTTTAGAGTCTGCATACCGTACTGGGCTCCCGTCTGGATACAATTCATCATCTGATGTGTTTTTCCTTCACGTATGAGATTTCTGATGGCGGGGGTGGCCAGCATGACCTCTACGGCGGCAACACGCCCTGAGCCATCGCTTTTTGGCAACAGTACCTGGTAGAGCACTCCTTCGAGTGTTATGGAGAGCTGTATGCGCACCTGCTGCTGCTGGTGAGGCGGGAAGACATCAATAAATCGGTCGATTGCCTCCGGGGTACCCGGTGTGTGCAGGGTGGTCAGCACCAGGTGGCCCGTTTCCGCAGCCGTCAGGACGGCGGCCATCGTCTCAAGGTCCCTCATCTCCCCCACCAGTATGACATCGGGGTCCTGTCTCAGGGAGTGTTTCAGGGCGCTGGCAAAAGACATGGTATCCCTGCCGAGCTCTCGCTGGGAGAAAATACACTTATTATCTCGGTGCACGAATTCCACGGGGTCCTCGATGGTGACGACCTTGCGCTTTACCGTCTGGTTGATGTAATTCATCATGGCGGCGAGGGTCGTTGATTTGCCGCAGCCGGTCGGGCCGGTGGCCACTACCAGTCCGCTTGCTTTCATTGCCAGGTCCTGGCATACCGCGGGCAGTCCCAGCTCTTCTATCGTTGGAATTTCCGTTCTTACCGGGCGGCAGGCCAGGCCTATCTTGCCGACTTGCAGGCAGGCATTTATACGGAAACGGCCTATGCCGTCAGCCTGGTAGGCAAAATCCGCTTCCAGTTCGTCAGCGAAGGTCTTTCTCTGCTCATCGGTGGTTAATTCGGTTAAAAGTGCCTCTATAGTCTCGCCCGTTATTACGGTCATATCCTCCTGAGCGATGAGCTCTCCGTTGATACGTAAAACGGGAAGGCCGCCGACTTTCAGGTGCAGGTCCGAGGCACCCCTGGCCGTCGCCATACGCAGCAGGTCATCTATATGCATACCTTCGTCTCCTTAAGGACAAGATAGCCTTCCGCATTTACTTATTCACGAGAATTTCAAATGTAGTCACGCTACCCCCGCCCGGAGTGGTTTCGGTTTCGTCAGCTTCGGACGTAATCGACCTGGCTTCATCCAGTTCGGTGATGCGGACTTCCGAGAATGTATTTGTAGCCTCTAGGGCTGTTGCGTAATCAATAACGGTGAAAACGCTATCCGTTTCCCCCCGTGCGATAATCCTGTTATTGTCAATTTCTATCGAAGTAAAATATGTCCCGGGCGGCAGGACTTCGGCAACCAGCTGCAAATTACGGGTATAGTCGCCCCTGTTACCGAGGATACTCAGGGTGGCCAAATTCAGAGTCTCGGTACTGGCTATTATTTCCTGTATAGTATCTTCCGTTCTGGCCGTTTCTTCGACAATAAGGCTGGCCAGGTTAACCTGCCGGCTGACACCGCGTAACTCGGTTTGCAGTCCGGCATTTTCCGTACCGAGCTGGCTCCGGCCCTGGTAAAGCGTGAAGAGAAAGATAACGGCAATTGCCAGGAAAACGCCGAGGAGGATATACCTGGCGGGTAACGGCTGTGCTTTGCTTTTCCGGTATTTCCCGGACAGTATGTTGATGTTGATATCATGGAAACGGGTTTCTTCTCCCTTAGCCGCCGCTTTCGGCGGGGTCTTCTTGAGGGCCAGCCCGATGCTGGCCGTGTAAGCGGCCAGGGGCAGCTCCGGTGGGAATTCCGCCGGCGGGACCAGGGGCTCAACGGGGTATTCTACCTCGGCCTGGAGCAGTCCGCGGGCCGGGGCTTCCGCCGCCAGTTCGCCGGTCAACAGCAGGGGGGTAGTCGGACTTAACTGGCTTTCCGGGTGGCTGCTCTGGTAGAAGGCCGCTGTTTTGGCCAGCTCGTCCGCCAGGCGGCGGATATTGTCTTCGAGAGTGGCTTCCTCGCTCCTGGGACTGATGGTGTGTATCACCGTGGGGATACCGTTGGCGATGAAGACGATATCAAAGCAGTCGGGCTGCAGGTTGACGACTATAGCGTCTCCCCGATTGGCCGCCCGCGCCAGTGCCAGCGGCCGCAAATCCATCAGGTACGGCTCCACGCCGGCTAAGGATAGTGTCTGAAGCACGGCATCAACGAGATTCCGCGGCACACCGAGGACGAAGAATTCCTGCTCTTCACCCTTACCGGGAAGGGCCTGCCAGGAAAGGTACAGTTCATCCAGGGGCAGCGATATCTCTTTTTTGGCGGCGCGCAGGATGGCTTCCTCGAGGAGGGCGGGCTTCATCCGGGGCAGGCTCAGGAACCGGTACGTGAAGGACAGCCCGGCCAGGCTGATTATAACGTTTTCTCTGGGTATTTTAGTCGATTTGAACAGGGCATCGATAGCCTCACCGACGGCCTCCGGCTGGAGAATCAGGCCGTCCCGTACCAGTCCTTCGGCCAGGGCAAGGTTCCCCCATTTCTTTACCTGCCTCCCCTTAAGCGAAAGGACTTGAATACTGCTGTTACTGATGTTCAGAGCGACGTACATCTGCAATAACTAACCTTTCCCCTCTATTTCGGTGGCTGGAGGTCGGGAATAGACGGCTATTTCCAGGCCGGCGTTCACCTGTAACATGCTCGCGTAGACGCCTTCTCCTCCGAATGGTGCCGTTATGCTATCGATTGTTACGTATTCCATGACAAGCGTCTCAAGCTCTCCGTTTTCCAGCTGACTCAGGAAGCTGGACAGCCGGGTGAAGGGGCCCGTTACGGCTACATGTAACCGGAACACGGAATAGTCTTCCCCGTTAACCCTCTCCGTGGTCCAGGGCTGTGTCGCCAGCGGTATTGCCTTGACCCCGACCTCATCGGCGAGCCTGAGAATGGTATTGATTATCCGGGTGCTGTTCAGCTTGTCGGGCAGAGTGTTATTAACCGTTTCCAGACCGGTCCGGGCGGCGATTAGCCGCTGCTCAAGGTCGGCGGGCCGTGGCGGAATTTGCGCCAGTGTACGTGTCGCTTCGGTGACCTGGGACGCCAGCGCCTCATGCTCGCGGCGTTGTTTCAGGTAGTCCGTCCCGAGGATGTAATAGACCGCGAGCAGGGCTACCACCAGTATTATGATGAGCAGTTTTCTGGTTTTCATTGAAATTTCTCTTTTTATTGCTTCTGATCATTATATCGTTGTAAAAGTTTCAAAAGTGCTGCCAGTATTACTGGATTGGTGAGTACCATGCGCACAAGAAATATGCTGGTAACTCCCAGCCAGTCGAAAGTCATCTCTCGGACCTCCTTTATTATGGTCGTTGCTATGCTACCTGCCATGAGACCACTGTTGTGGCCAGGTAACTGGCGGTTGCCCTGACTGTGATGGTGCGGTCACCCTTCTGTGCTCTAATATCATAACTGGCAATCGGATAGGTGATACTGATGGTAATTGGACCGGGCCCTGGTGGGCCATATTTGTTCTCTCTAGGGAGAGTAACCAGGATGGTGTATGAGCCCGCGGAGTCGATTTCAAACACAGCTGTATAAGGGCCATCTCCTTGGAATGAGTAATCGGGTTGCCCGGGTACATGACTTAGCTCAACTATCACTGGCTTGGCTGCAGTAATATTATCAATTACCACGGTTATGGAGCCCTTGTCTGACGCTTGGAAGTTATAGTTATGCTCGCCTTCCCCATCTTGCCATTCCGGCGTTATCGTCTCGGTAGCCACTGCATCCTCAACGAATCGAAGCTCGGTGGTGGGGAAAGAAGAACTGTTTATCTCGCTGGGAATTGGCTCAAGGGGGGTACTACCGTAAGTAGTATCGGTAGTGAGTACGGGGTCATTCTTTAGCTTCCACAGCGCCCACTCGATGCCGGCATCGCAGGAATACAGCTCGGTCAGGCTCTGTTCGTAGACTCTGGAACCGATAAGGTTGCTGCTGGCGTGGCTGAGGAACGGCGTTATCACCAGCGTGCCTATGGCCAGGGCCAGTATAGCGAGGGGAAGGGCCTGCCCCTTTTCGCTATTCATTACCCTCCCTCCGATGGCCTGAGGTAGACCTTGTAGCTCCCGTTTTCACTCACGTTGTCACGTCCCTCGGGGGATGAAGTCAGGGACATGGTGATGACGCGATTGTCGATCAAAAAATCGGCACTGGTTATATTTCGTGCCAGCGTCATCTGGGAGCCGTCGGCTGTGCGGCGCAGCTCTTTACCCACCAGCGAATACGTAATCGATGAGGTTTCGGATATCGTCAGCAGTAATTCCCCGTTGACATTGGCGGTGACGGCCTTCTGCCCGTCAAGGTTGAACCAGTGGGCGGAGTTTTGCAGCTCGTGCATGGCGGTAAGCCGGTCGTTGCCGTACGCGGAAACGGTAATTATCTGGTAGATTGCCGTTCCCAGAAAAACGACGATGATGCCGGTGACGGCGATAGCCACCAGCAATTCAACCATGGTCATGCCTTTCTGTCCGTTCATCGGTTCACCTTGTAGTCCTCAACCGTCAGTACGTTCTCACCATCTCGAAGGATGGTAACCGTTATCCTCTGTATATCGGCATCAGTGTTCGGAACGGAGCTGACGCCGACGGATATGGTATAGCCTTCCGGTGCTGGCTCCGCAGGGTAAGTGCTGGCGCCGGCGTCATATGCACAGCTTTTAACGTATTCCAGTTGAGACTGCGCCAGTCCCTGTGCCACGACTTCCTCGTCCTGTTCGCCGACGGCGATTGACCCCGCCGAAAGGGCGATGACAAAGGCAACCACGGAGGTACCCAGAATAGCCACGCCGACCAGCGTCTCCACCAGTCCCAGGCCCCTCTGGCCCTGAGCCCGGTTTTTTATCTGTGCCAGCAACCGTCTTACTTTCCCTGTCATTTTTACTACCTGTCGTCACCATTCAGTGCATCGACCTGAGTATTGAATAAAGCGGCGTTATCATGGAGAGCGCGATAAAAATGACCACTAAACCGATGACTACCGTCAGTGCCGGTTCTATCATGGAGATGAGGACATCAATCCTGCGGTCGACCTTCTTATCGTAAAAGTCGGCCAGGGTGGCGAGTGTGTCGTCCATGGAGCCGGTCTTCTCACCGACGGCCACCATCTCCACCAGAAGCGGGGGAAACAGCTCTATTTCGCTCAACGGCTGCGAAAGCCCCTCTCCCTGGACCAGCCTGTCCCTGACTCTGCTCAATGCCTGGCGGATAATCCGGTTCCGGTTGGCCTGAAT